>CAZHHT010000018.1:0-38922 GCA_964532455.1 uncultured Anaerolineales bacterium | reverse complement strand
TGGCAACTGGCGGAAAGGCACATCCCAGTACAGGATCTACCGGGGACGGATATGCTTTTGCCCGGCGGGCCGGACATAAGATCACACCGCTCCGCCCCGCTCTGGTTCCGCTGCTTACTGCGGGAGATACCGCTCAAAAGCTACAGGGTTTGAGTTTAAAAAACGTTACCATCAGTATTTGGGTGAATGAAAAGAAACTTACCCAAATGTTCGGAGAAATGATGTTCACTCATTTTGGCCTTTCTGGACCAGTGATCTTAACACTAAGCCGGCAAATCGTGAACTATCTTCAGGAAGGAAAGCAGGTGAAGATTAAAATTGACCTGAAACCAGCCCTGGATCAGGCAGTTCTCGATGCCCGCCTCTTAAGAGAAATTCAATCTCAGGGCCGGAAACAATTTAGTTCTCTGCTGGAAGAGCTGCTTCCTAAAAAACTGATCCCAGTCTGTACTGAGCAAACAGGGATACCCAGGAATAAAAAGCTCAGCCAAATATCCAGCAGGGAACGTAAAAGTCTCCGATCCTGGCTCAAAGATGACTTCCAATTTATAATCTCCGGCCACAAGGGATTTGACCAGGCCATTATCACTACAGGTGGAGTGAATACCTCTGAAGTTAATCCAGATACCATGGAATCTAAGTTAATTCAAGGACTATACTTTGCCGGGGAAATCCTGGATGTGGATGCGGATACCGGGGGCTACAATCTGCAGGCCGCATTTTCTACAGGATGGGCTGCCGGAATAGCAGCTGGAAGTATAAGTTAAACTAAAACCTCCGAGATCTTAGAGACCTCGGAGGTTTAGATTTACCTACTCAATTATCTCTAATTTGACCAAAATCAATCAAAAAATAATTCATCAGTTTGAGGTATTAAGCAATTCCCGGTAAAGCTGGATCATGCGTTCTGTGATATCCTCCCAACTGAATTTTTTCGCAAAAGCAAAGGCATCATGACCCATCCGGTAGCGAAGCGCTTTATCCTGCAGCAGCCCGGATATTCTCTCGCTGAGCGCAACTGGATCATCCACTGGGACATGGTATCCGGTTACTCCATCTTCCACCAGGTGGATTAATCCCCCGACATGAGACGCAATTACCGGTGTGCCGCAAGCCATCGCCTCCAGAACAACCATCCCGAAAGATTCATAATAGGAAGGCATAATCACCATCTCAGCAGCAGAATAATAATACGGCAATGCATCCTGACTCTGTTTGCCAAGGAACGTGACCAAATTCTGCAGACCATACTCATTCCGCAATTGATTCAAGAGACGCATATCCTCTGATTCTTTACCGTCATGGTCTTCCAGATCTCCACCTATCAAAGCCAGGCAAAGGTTTTTCTCTACACCGCCGTTCTCCTGCAGATAACAAATTGCTCGCATTAATGTTCTAATTCCCTTTAAGGGCTCGATCCTGCCGACAAATAACAGCATTCGTTCTTCCGGCGGGATGCCGACAAATTCCTTTGCCTCGTCAGGCGGAATGGGGTAAAAACGGCTCAAATCAACACCAGGGGAAATTATTTCTATCTTACCGGGTTCTGCGCCATATAGGCTCTCAAGCTGAGATTTTTCCGTTGTCGTAGAGGCAATGATTTTATCTGCGATTGAAATTACCTGGTTTTCACCATTGATGCGATACTCCCCTTCGGCCTCTTCTGCATTTTGAGCAACCTTTTGTTTCATTTTGCCAAGAGTGTGAAACATTTGGATTACAGGAACCTGCCAGATCTCTGCTAATTTCTCTGCTGCCAGGCCAGACATCCAATAATGACTGTGGATCAAATCGTATTTAAGGTCTTTTTTCCTGGCAAAATCCAGAATGTGCTCGGCAAATTCTGGAACAAGATAGGCCAATTCTTTTTTGGGCAGCGGGTGTTCCGCCCCGGCAGTGATATGAGCAACCCTGTTCCCAAAACCCAAATCGTGCAATACGTGTGGAACATGTTCATCTTGCGAGCGAGTGAATACATCCAGGTGAATTCCTTTCCTGCCAAGATATCGTGACAGATCCCGCACATAAACATTCATGCCTCCTGCAGATTTTCCTCCCAGAGTCGCCAAGGGACAGGTATGGTATGAAATAACTGCGATTCTCAAATAATCCTCCTGTTTGAATTTTCCAGGATCCTGAGCCTGGTTGTCTCCAGGCAGGTCCCTTCTCACCCCCGTATGATAGCTGGTATAATTTCTGCCGTCAACTAAATCATCTGCAAGCCACCGTAGCTCAAGGGTAGAGCAATCGCTTCGTAAGCGATAGGTTATGGGTTCAATTCCCATCGGTGGCTCTCTTCATTTCCCTGACAGCCTCATTTCTAATCATCCAGTCCCTCTATTTATCAGCTGCCGTACTTAATAATGAAATTTATCAGTTGACGGAGAGAAGCGGATTGGATATATTTATAGAAACTTTCTCGATTGACCCCACTCTGCCGAATCCGGGATTCCATCTTCCGGAATCTTTGAACCGCAAAGGAGCATAAGATGTCAGAAGACCAGGCACCTTTAGAATACACATCCTCAGGTAAACTTAAATCAGCCCATTACAACCGGGAGTTGGCGACACTGCAGCAAGAACTGGTCAAGCTCCAATACTGGATCAAAGACCAGGGATTAAAGGTTTGCGTAATCTTTGAAGGCAGAGACGCCGCGGGAAAAGGGGGAGTGATAAAAAGGATAACTCAGCGACTGAATCCCCGTATTGTCCGGGTAGTTGCTCTTGGTATTCCATCTGACAAAGAAAAACAGCAGTGGTATTTTCAACGCTATGCGCCCCATCTACCAACCGCCGGCGAGATGGTTCTCTTTGATCGCAGCTGGTACAACCGGGCAGGCGTTGAAAGAGTAATGGGATTTTGCACGGATGACGAGTACAGGGATTTTATGCGCACCTGCCCGGAATTTGAACGGATGCTGGTTCGGTCTGGGATTAAATTGATAAAATACTGGTTTTCTGTAAGCGATGAGGAACAGGAACGCCGCTTCCGTGTCCGCAACAATGACCCGGTCAGACGCTGGAAGCTGAGTCCTATGGATCTGGGATCCCGATCGAGGTGGGTAGAATATTCCAGGGCAAAAGATGCCATGTTTATGTATACAGACACCGAGAAAGCTCCCTGGTACGTGGTGGATGCCAATGTCAAACGCCATGCCCGATTAAACTGCATCAGCCATTTGCTCAGCTTAATTGAGTATCAGGATTTGACTCAGGAACCAATTGAACTACCTCCCAGACAGCGGGACCCGGGATACAAACGTCCCCCAATTACCAGTCAAAAATGGGTTCCTGCTATTTACGGCACAAATGCGGTAGGAGAAGCCTGATCTCATCAAAGTGTCTATCATATTTCTCAGAGTTAAACCTAAAACGTGGTAACAAAAAGAGACTTTCTTATCCGTTCCTATCAGCCTGCAGATTGGGGATCAATCTGCCAGATTCACGATCTGGCGAGACCTGATGAATTAGCCGGCTCTTGTGATTCAAGAGCATTTATCCCCATCAAGGAAGATAAGGAAGTTGAACACCTTAAACTTTGCCAAAAAATAGTCGCAATCTCAAATGACCGGGTAGCAGGCTTTATTGGTGTAGATGAAAGATATATTGGATGGTTGTATATCCATCCGGATTTTTACCGGAAAGGGCTGGGCCGGGAGCTCTTAAAAGAAGGGCTCAAGCTAATTAATGAAAGGGCCTGGACAATCGCCCTGGCAGGCAATTCTCCCGCGATAAATTTGTATCAAAGTGAAGGATTTATTGAAGTTGACAGGTACGATAGCGACAATGCGGGGTATCCCTGCACCTGTGTTCGCCTGGAAAAAGAAATCTAACACAGGCTTGAGCTTATTTATTGTGGTCAATTAAAAATCAATCAACTTTTTTCCCCAAAATCTGAGAAATCATCATTCCCCCTAACATCAGGAAACTGCCAAATATCGCCCGGGAAGTGAGAACTTCTTTTATTAACAGCCAGCCCCAGAATACCGCAAATACCGACTCAAGACTGAGCAAAATTGCAGCTGGGGCAGGTTTAGCATCTTGCTGAGCAACCACTTGCAAGGTGTAAGCAAGTCCTATAGAAATCACCCCGCCGTAAAGAATAGGAACCGCGACCGACAAAATCTGCTGGAGTTGAAATTCCTCATAGAAAAAACCAATCACGAAACTAATCAAAGATGTGAACACAGCCTGGACAAATGACAGTCGGATTGGATCAACTCGCGGTTAAAATCTGGCAATAAACTGAACATGTCCCGCCCAGAAAAAAGCCCCCAATAACACATAACTATCTCCCGGAGCAAGTTTTAATCCCTGGGTTACGCTGAGGAAATATAATCCAATTACAGCAAAGGCCGCACCCAACCAGGTTCGAACCGGAGCCCGGTCTCCCCAGATCATCCCCAGAAGCGGCACAATGATGACATACAATCCGGTTACAAACCCTGCTTTTCCAGCCGTAGTATATACCAGTCCAAGCTGTTGAAAGGTGGCTCCAAAAAACAGGAATAATCCCGCGGTGCTTCCTATAATGAGAGTTTTCTTAAGATCAGTCTCATCCCCCGGGTTTCTCTTTTTCCTGATTATTATTACCGGAACCAGCGTCAGGGCACCAACCAGGAACCGGAACCCGTTAAATATGTACGGTCCCAACTCCTGCATTCCAAGCCGCTGTGCTACAAAACCACCGCCCCAGATTATAGCGGTTATTAGCAGTCAAAAATTAGCCCGAAATTCCTTAGAAATTTTCACTTTATTAGATTTTTCCCTAAGTAATCCTTCTCAGTATACCCCAAGTGAAAAAATAGCTTTCGCCAGGAGAATAACCCGAAATAGTTTGCAGTGTTTTATCGTATACTTCTCCTATATATTAGAAGGACTTAATATCCCGGAGAATAAAACATGACCGTTATCAAACAAATCCATAAACACCGCTCTATTCGTAAATATAAATCTAAACAAATCCCGGAAGGTCTCCTTGATGAAATACTGGAAGCTGGAATCCGAACCTCGTCATCTGGCAATATGCAAGCCTATTCAATCATTGTCACCCGCGATCCCGGCTTGCGGGAAAAGCTCCTCGAACCTCATTTACAGCAAACCATGGTGATCGATGCACCCGTCCTGTTGACATTCTGCGCTGATTTCCACCGTATGCGTCGCTGGCTTGAACTCAGCAGCGCACCGGATAATTTTGATAACTATTTCAGCTTTATGGTTGCTGCCATTGATGCCATCCTGGTCTCCCAGACAGTTGCCCTGGCTGCAGAATCGAAAGGTCTTGGAATTTGTTTTCTGGGAAGTACTTTTGCCAACGCGGATCAAATTGGAAAATTATTAAACCTCCCTGAAAATGTAGTCCCGGTAATTGGATTTTCTCTTGGCTATCCAGCGGAAGATCCTGATTTAAGAGACAGGCTGCCAACATCCGGGTTGATTCACAAAGAAAAATATCAATCAATCAGTGATGAGGAAATTCTTGATATTTATAAAGAAAGAGAAAAAGCGGGCTGGCAGCGCTATATGCAATCCAACCGGTTAAGAAAATTAATCCTAGAAAGCGGCGTGGTAAATCTAGCTCAGCTATATACCATCGTAAAATATACAAAACCCTCTCACCAGGCATATTCAAGCAAATTATTGGACTATTTATCACAACAGGATTTTATGAATAACACGCCAGAATAAGTCTAACACGCCTGACACTGAATGGTACAATGACACCATCGATTTTGAATCAGGATTGAATTTAAGGAGCAAGTTATGAAGCCTTTACAAGGTAAAAAGTTAGCTGTAATTGGAAGCGGAAATATGGCCGGGGCAATGATTGGCGCCCTTTTGAGAAAAAACGAACTCTCTCCTGACCAAATCAAAGCGAGCGATCCTTATCCGGAGCAGCAGAAGATCATCGCTGATAAATATGGCGTTACTGTCAGCGGGGATAACCAGGAAGTGGTGAAATCGGCTGATATTGTAATCCTCTCTGTAAAACCTCAAGTGCTGCCGTCAGTATTATCAGAGCTAAAAGGGAAAATCCCCCCAGACAGCCTGGTCTTTTCTATCGTGGCAGGCATGCCAATATCCACGATCCAGAAAGGTCTCGCCCACAAAGCAGTCATCAGATCAATGCCCAATACACCGGCCCAAATCAGCGCTGGTATGACAGTCTGGACAGGATCAACAGACGTTTCAGCATCCCAGATATCTGAGGCCAAGGTTATCCTGGGAGCGATGGGAAATGAACTATATGTAGAACATGAAGATTTCTTAAATATGGCAACCGCGGTTAGTGGTACTGGTCCCACTTATGTCTTTTTACTGGCAGAAGCCCTCGTCGATGCAGCTGTTCATCTGGGTTTTTCCCGCCGTAATGCCCGGATGATTGTCTTAGAAACAATTAAGGGGTCGGTAGAATTTGCGCTCCAGTCCGACCTGCATCTAGCACAGCTGCGGAATATGGTAACCTCCCCCGGAGGCACCAGCGCGGAAGCAATCTACCAGTTGGAAAAGGGAGGAATGCGGACAATCCTCTCTAAAGCGGTCTGGGCAGCATATCAGAAAAGCACATTATTGGGCAAGAAAGCACAAGAGCCTCCTGATTCGCCCCTCAAGGTTGAAAACTAACCAGGTTTCCGAACAGAGGATGCTAAAATCAGTCGCGTCTCTTGCGTCTGCAGGCAGCGCCACCACCGCTTCCACCGAAGGTCATCGAAGCGCCCAACAGGAATCCAAAGGTATACCAACCACCATTATTGTGCACTTCAAACACGTAAATGTTTTTAGTGAACAACGATAAGATGAATGAGATGGGGGATATCAAACCATGCCAGATTCCAGACCAAAAACCAGCCACGTCACCATCCTTGTCTGGTGTATTACGTAGTTGATTCGGACCGGCAGTGCAAGCCGCAAGGATCACCGCCATCCCGATCAAGATTAGCAACAGGGTTGATTTATTCATCAGTTTTTCCTCCATTAGAAGTTATCTCATCAATATTACGTCAAAGCTGCCATAAAGTTGTATGCCCTACCAATGGTTAACTATTTAATTAACTACCTCGTAAATTTCTTGGCAGAAAGTTATCAAACAGAACCCAAATTACTGTCAGATCCATTTATTTATCCCAGGAATCCTGTTTCCTTCAAGTATAATACAGGCACAATGATAACTAAAAAAACCTCTCTAGTATTTGGCATCGCTGGTGGCACAGGCTCAGGAAAAACAACCATTGCCGATTACATCCTGGAGACTGTCGGATCTGAAAAAATTGCGTTTTTACCCCACGATGCCTATTACCGTGATCTAACCGATCTCACCCAGGAAGAACGAGCTAAGGTCAATTTCGACCACCCTTCCTCTTTGGAAACAGAGCTATTAATTGAACACATAAACAATCTCCGAAACCAGGAATCCATCCAGCTCCCCAACTATAATTTTAAGACCCACTCCCGCACGAAGGATACGATAACCATAAAACCCCAGCCAATTATTTTAATTGAAGGTATTTTGATCTTTGTTGAACCAGAGCTCCGGGATTTGTTTGACCTTAAAATTTACGTAGATACTGACGCGGATATCCGTTTTATTCGACGGCTTAAAAGAGATATCGATGAACGTGGACGGACAACCGAGTCTGTAATAAAGCAGTACCTGGAGACTGTTCGCCCCATGCATCTGGAATTCGTAGAACCTTCAAAACGCTACGCCAGCGTGATTATCCCAGAAGGGGGATATAACACGGTAGCGTTAGATTTAATCGTCGCCAGGATTAAATCCATGCTGCAGGAGTAAACCAATGACAGAATTCACCGCTGTTGATAATTACCTGGAATCCAATTTATCTTCCAGTCTTAATGAATTAAAAACCTTCTGCGCTCAACCCAGTGTAGCTGCTCAAAACCTGGGAATGACAGAAACTGCCCAGATGGTGAAAGATATGCTGAAATCCAGAGGATTTGAAGCAGATTTGTACGAAACCGAGGGATATCCAGTGGTTGTTGCCCAACGACAAGGAACCATCGATAAAACTTTGTTAATTTATAATCACTATGACGTCCAACCCGCAGAACCATTTGATTTGTGGACTTCTCCCCCGTTTGAACCAGAGGAACGGGAGGGTAAAATTTTTGGGCGCGGGATAAGCGATGATAAGGGTCATTTTGTCAGCAGATTGTTTGCGATTGACGCTTTGCTCAATGTTTACGGTGATCTGCCTTGCAACATTAAATTCATCCTGGAAGGAGAGGAAGAAATCGGCAGCGTCCACCTTCCCAGCTTCATTGAGACTCATCAAGAATTACTGGCTGGCGATGCCTGTATCTGGGAATTTGGAGGAGTGGATCACCGTGACATGCCTATGCAATACCTGGGCTTACGGGGAATATGTTACGTTGAATTGTCCGTCCAAACTGCGGCAATAGATGTTCATTCAGGTCTTGGTGGATCTCTATTCCCCAATGCCGCTTGGCGCTTGACTTGGGCCTTAAACACCCTCAAGGATCAGGGAGAACATATCCGGCTGCCAGGTTTTTATGACCCAATTCTGCCCCCATCTGAGAGAGATCTTCAAATGCTGTCAGAACTCCCGCCCGTCAGAGAGGAGTACCAATCCCGTTATGGTATCGACCATTTCCTCAAAGATTATCAAAATGAAACCGAGTTGAAGGTCGCAAGTGTGTTTGAACCAACCTGCACAATTTGCGGTTTAACTTCAGGATACCAGGGTCCGGGATCAAAAACTGTTTTACCCGCTAAAGCATCAGCAAAAGTTGATTTCCGCTTGGTACCAAATCAAACACCTGAACAGGTATTAAAACAATTACGTGAGCATCTCGACCGGGAAGGATTCCCAGATATAGAAATCGAATTTTTAGGGGGAGGACCGCCTGCCCGGACAGACCCAGATCATCCCTTTGTTAAACTGGTGGTTGAGACATCCGCAGATGCTTTTGGGGAAACCATGCAGCTTGTGCCAATGGTGGGTGGATCCGGCCCGAACCATGCTTTTGTAAATACATTAAAATTGCCAGTTGTCACAACAGGAATTGGCTATCCCGGGGGTAATGCCCATGCGCCGGACGAAAACATCAGGATTGATTTATATCTCAAAGGCGCAAAGCATATTACCCGTATCCTTCACGCATTTGGTCAAACCTAAAAGATTAAACCTGTTTTACACCAGCAAGCTAAAGGTTTGCAGTACTTCCAAAAATTAATCGCAGGAACACTACCTAAATCATTATGAAAAATGAACTGGTTGCTCTGGATATTGAAACTACCGGACTTGACTCTCAAAATGACAGAATCATTGAAATTGGAGCGGTGCGTTTTTCCGGTTCAAAAATTGAAGAAGAATTTAACTCTCTGATAAATCCTGGTAAAAACATTCCTCCATTTATCTCCCAACTGACCGGTATCACAGACGCTATGGTCCGCGGGGCTCCCCAGGTTGAAGAAGTTATTGAACAGCTAGCTAATTTTGTCAAAGACGCACCGGTTGTGGGTCATAATGTCAAATTCGACCTCTCTTTCCTGAAAAAACAGGGCATCCTTAAACAGAACAAAGCCATCGACACTTATGAAATGGCAGCCGTGATTTTACCCGCTGAAGGGCGATACAACTTACGGGCTTTAGGGCAGTCGCTTTCAGTTCCCATGAAGGCGAATCACCGGGCGTTGGATGATACCAAGGTTACTCAAGCGATATATCATCTCATGTATCAGAAAATACTGGAGCAGCCTCTTAGTTTGTTGTCTGAAATTGTCCGTTTAGGAAAGAATATTACTTGGGACGGATATCTCCCCTTTTTGTGGGCTCTCCAGGAAAAACAATCCGGCAGCCAATCCAGTGATACCCTGGAATACCAGAATCCGCTGCTGAGCAAATCCCCTCCCCGGGAAGTAGCTCCGCTGCAGCCCAATACAACAACCAAAGGATTGGACATGGAGGAAGTGGCTTCGATTCTTGAACCAGGAGGTCCATTCCATAAGTCATTTCCCTACTATGAGCATCGCTCAGAACAAATAGAGATGTTAAGGGCAGCCGCCAGAGCAATTTCAGAAGGTCGCCATTACCTGATTGAGGCAGGAACGGGTATCGGGAAATCTCTGGCGTATTTAATTCCATCTGCTTTATGGGCAGTCAAGAACCAGCAGCGTGTGGTTATCTCCACAAACACAATTAATCTTCAGGACCAGCTGATCACCAAAGACATCCCTTTGCTTTTGGATACCCTGGACCTTAAATGCACGGCCTCTGTGCTAAAAGGAAGGTCCAATTATTTATGCCCCCATCATCTTGAATCCCTTCGGAAAAGCAAACCGAAGACTGCGGATGAGATGCGGGTGCTGGGCAAGATTTTAGTCTGGCTGGAAACCAGCCAATCAGGTGATCGAGGCGAAATCAATCTGAACGGACCCCAAGAACGCCGAATCTGGAACCGGATTTCCGCCGAACACGAAGATTGTTCAACGGAAGGATGCCTGAAGAGAACTGGGGGTCGCTGTCCATTTTACAGGGCCCGGCAGGCAGCCCACAGCTCACATCTGATTGTGGTGAATCATGCCCTGCTGTTGGCAGATGTGACGACCGGAAACAGGGTCTTACCAGAATATGATACCCTGGTTATTGATGAAGCCCACCACCTTGAGAGTGCAACAACTAATGCGCTCAGTTTCTACACATCCCAGACCAATCTTCGGCGATCCTTGAAAACCCTGGGTGATCAAAATAAAGGTATATTAAGCTGGATAATCTCTCTGGGAAAAAATACTCTCTCTCCGAGTGATTATGGGGCTTTAAATCAAATAACTCAAAGCATTATTGACTGCTCCTTTAAAACAGAAAGCCGGATGGATGAATTCTTCAGGATCATTAATACATTCTTGGAGAGGAAACGGGGCGGGAAACCGATAGGGCGCTATACTCAACAAGTCAGAATTCAAAGCTCAACAAGATTGCAGCCTGACTGGGAGGAGATAGAATCAGCCTGGGATCAAGCCCGTCAATCGCTCCATGGACTGCTTGAAGATATCCAAAAGCTATGGGAAGGCATTAGCGAGATCCTGCAGGCTAATCAATCTGATGAGAAACAGTACGAGACCATACTCAATAATTTGAGGGAGGCTTCGCGGGAACTATACGAAACGTATGAAAATATTGATGATCTGGTTTTTGAACCAGATCCAAATATGATTTATTGGGTCGAGAGCCACCCGCAAAGGCCTGCTGTAGCTATCCAGGCTGCTCCGCTGCATATTGGCAACCTGATGGAACGATATATTTGGTTCGAAAAAAGAGCTGTCATATTGACCTCTGCAACATTAACAACCGCCGGTATTTTCGATTATGTCCGCAGCCGCCTGCAAGCTGACGATGCAGAAGAACTGGCCCTCGGCTCACCATTTGATTATCAAAACGCAACCCTTCTTTATCTAGTTGATGATATCCCTGAGCCGTCCGACATTCGGGGTCATCAGTTGAACATTAATCGCGGATTGATTGACCTGTGCAAAGCTACCGGCGGCCGAACGCTGGTTTTATTTACCTCGTACCATCAACTGAAAAAAACCGGAGAAGCCATCACCGGACCCCTGGCCCAGGAAGGAATTATTGTCTATGAACAGGGAAGCGGACCATCACCCCACACCTTGCTGAAAAACTTCCGCCAGGCTGAACAAGCGGTTTTACTGGGAACTCGAGCCTTCTGGGAAGGAGTGGATATTCCAGGTCAAGATTTATCCGTTCTGGTAATCGCAAAATTACCATTTCAGGTACCATCTGACCCTATCGTTGCAGCCCGGGCAGAAACCTACGAGGAATCATTCCAGGAATACATGCTGCCTGAAGCAATACTCAGTTTCCGGCAGGGATTCGGCAGGTTAATCCGCTCCAAACAGGATGTTGGCGTCGTCGCGGTTTTTGACAATAGACTGCTCAATAAGAAATACGGATCGTTATTCCTGAGTTCACTTCCAGACTGCACCATCCAAACTGGTCCTTTAGCAAAACTGCCGGAAGCTGCCAGCCGGTGGCTTAACATCTAAGCCCAGTAAATAACCAAATCTTGTAATCCACTCTTTTATTTGTTATAGTGAATATAGGCGAGTACTTTTTCTGTCCTTACATCGGGCGCGTGATACCTCAGGATATTTATTTTTTTATAAAACCCATACAGCGCGGAAGGACCCCCTTCCGAAGGAGGTGTCAGATGGTTCGCTACAAAGATACTTTCTGGTGTGATGGTTGCGGTATAGAGATTCGCTGGGAGCCAGTGGCAATAGACAATCTCATTTATTGCTGCAGGGAATGTTCAGAGGGGTACCAGTGTCAATGTGAAGAAATAGAAGATGAATTCCCACCTTCGGAACAAACAACAAATCTCATCTTAGACTCAACTTCTTAAACAATAAATTTCGAAGTTTAAGTCATCTCCAGGGATTCGGCACAACGGCCGCTGTCCTACTCCTGGAAAGCGAAAGGAGGGTTCCCTTTGATTTTAATTCAGTTTTCTTTTGCCCACTTTGTCCATTAAGTCCACCAAGAACAAAAAGCGCGAACTACGCCCCTTGCCATTAATATTGCCAAAAGTATTTTATTTGACTATAAGGGAAAGGGAATTTGTTTACTAAAAATACAGTCTATCACTAAGGAGTTTTGTCTAATAACGCGATCATTTCACCCAGTATTTTCTCATTGCGAACTTTCCGGTCTGGATTTTTATCGGAACCTATCACTCCGTCCATTTCCGCCAAACACATGGTTGCATAATTTTGGAAGAATGTTCTGCTGGTAGATTTAATTGCTGACGATACGGCCGAAAGCTGCTGCATGATTTCTCGGCAGTCTCGTTCTTCTTCCAGCATGGTTTGAATTCCGCGTACCTTACCTTCAATACGGCGTAGACGTCCGATCAATTTGTTCTTTGTGTCCAGATTCTCAATTTTCATACTATGGTTTATTTATTAAACAGCACACGGCTGGATTTATCACCCTGCTCAGGTGAACCGGCCGCCCGGTGCGCACCCGCCAGAAGAAATGCTCCCGCTGGAAGATGTACTGAATGATGCTGCCGCAGAGATTTTCTTCTTTGTGTTGTCTTCTCCGCAATTTGGACAGGTGGGATTCAGGTCTGCTTCAGAAAAACGAACAAGTTCTTCAAAAGATTTTCCACAGCTGCTGCATTGGTATTCATATAAAGGCATTGAATCGATTCCTCTCTTGTGAAATATACTCCCTCCCAGTATGCCACTTTTTTTACTTCCCTGTCAATTTCCCGTTTCCAATGTTGAATTACTTCATTTAACTCTGAATTTTCCCTCGTCACCCTGACCCTTGTTACTATTCAATCTGGGTGAGTATTTTCCCGTCACAGCCACATCACTCTTTGCCGCACTACTTGGGTTTGTACTGCTTTAAATGAGTGCTATTCAGCCAATCGATTATTTCGTCTACCACTCGCACCATGTGTCTTTCACCAGTGAGTCCATCAGGCTGGATGGCAACTGCATAGCTTGTTCGGGTGTGTAGGGTTTTAATTGTTGTTCTTTCGTGTCCCCCGTAATATAAATTTCTTAGGGGATGTGCCAAAAGTAATTGGTGCGTCCCCTTTTTATTTTTCTCTCAGATTCAGTATGAAATCTTATTTTTATTTTGATTCCTCGTCTTCTGAGGAAGGTTCTCCATTTTTAGTTTCCTCAGATTTTTCCTCTACTGATAATTCATCCTGATCAGGTTCTGAAATCTCCAATCCTTTATCATCTGGTTTATCTAAATCCCCCTCATCGTCAACTGACTTATCAACAGGGTTTTGATCAACAACGGCTTGAATCTCCTTGGCTTCTTCTGCAATTTCAGCTGCTGGACCAGCTTCACCACCGTCCACTAAAAAACCTTCTTGTGCATCTTCGAGATTCATCATCCAATCCATTTGTTCAGAAACAGGCACCCGTCGCATGCTCAAAGAGACCCGTTCTCTTCTTGGATCAATTCCCATGATTCTAACCAATACCTGATCACCTTTCTTAACCACACCACTTGGGTCTTCGGTGTTTTCATACCCGATCTCACTGACATGAACCAGCCCCTGTAATCCTTCCTGAAGCTCTATAAAAGCACCAAAATCAAGGACTGAAACCACTTTGCCTTCAACCAGATCACCCTCACTGAATTTCTCTACCAACCTATGCCAGGGATTGGGAAGGAGAGCTTTTCGGCTCAGGCTAACCCTCTCTTTTTCCAGATCAACTCCCACAACTTTAACTTCGATCTCATCTCCGGTTTTAAAGAGTTTTGAGGGATTATTAACCCGTTCCCAAGCTAATTCGGATTTATGAACCAAGCCATCTACCCCTTCAAGGTCTACAAAAACGCCAAAATCTACAACATTGACTATCCGGGATTTGATCACTGTCCCAACTTCAATTTCCTTTAATCTCTTCTGTCTCTGATCTTTTTTAGCAACGCGGGCAGAAAATACCAACCTGCTTTCTTTCTGATCCACTTCAATTGCTTTAACGGTCAAAAATTTCCCCATTAACTCTGTTTTTATTTCACCCGCCTTTTGGGTGTTCATCCCTCTGCGAATGGATGGTATATGTGAATTAGGAATAAATCCTCTTAAATTCTCATATGCAACCAGCAAGCCGCCCCGGTTCTGGTCAACAACCTCGAGTTCAACTAACTCATCCCCCTGGGCTAATTCTTCTGCTTTTTGCCAGGTTTTCTGAGATAACGCTTTATTTAAAGAAACCAGCAAATCATCATCCCTCATCGGAGTCCTGATCACACTGACAAAAACCTCATCACCAACAGCAAGTCCCTGGCGGAGCTCTTGATCTACTTTTTCCAGATCTTGTCCAGGAATAATTGCATCATGCTTGAATCCTACATCGAGTAGAATTGAACTTTCCTGAATATCCAAAATTGTTCCTTTCAGAATATCCCCTTGCTTTGGTTTATCAACATAATAATGATCAACAAACTCCTGGAACCACCCCGGCTGCTCCGCGGAGGTGCCTTCTTTCAAGGGTTGGTCTTCTTGCTGCTGTTCCGAATTCTCATTCTCCATAAAACTTTTCTTTTAACTCCCAGATCTGGTGTTCTTGACCCGTAATTTTTCTTTTCTCCCCTTCATAACAAGTTGTCTGCCGCACCGTTTTACAGGCAGTATCTTGGTCCAGCAGAGAATGATTTTGTTGTCCACACTCCATTTCAAATTATGACAAACTTTATATTTTTTGTCAAACCCTCCCCTAGTCTCGGGGGGAAAAAACATATCCAACGCCCCACTTGTTTTGGATTAGCTGGGGATTTTTTGGATCATCTTCAATTTTCTTTCTCAACCGCCGGATATGCACAAATAATCCCTGGCGGGATCCTTTCTCAGGACCCTCCCAGGCTCGTTCAATAATCTGCTCATAAGGCATTATTTGCTTCCTATGATGTGACATATATAAGAGGATATTGTATTCTATAGGTGTTAGCTCTACTAATTTTCCCCTTAACCACACTTGCCTGGTTGAATAGTTAATTCTTACATTGCCTGAGCTAAACACATCCGGCGCAAAAGGATGGCTTGATTGTCTTCCTCTCCTGATATTTGCCTCAATTCGGGCCAGAATTTCATCTACTAGAAAAGGCTTATTCACAAAATCATCTACCCCTGCCTGGAAGGCATGGATCAGATCATCTGGATTTGATTTTGAACTGACCATTAGTATCGGTACTGCCGACCAGCGTCTTATGCCTTGGGTGACCATCAACCCATCCAGCCCGGCCAGGTTTCTGTCAATCACCACTAGATCGGGGTTGATCACTTGGGCCATATCCAGAGCTGCTCTGCCCTCCACCGCCAAATCCACCCGATACCCTATCTTTCCCAGCTCTCTTAGCAATATTGCCTGGTATTCTGGCTGGGAATCTGCCACCAATATTCTACCGGTTTGAGTGTTTTCCTGGAGTGAATTCCTGCCTGACTCGTGTTGATCATCCTGCGAGATAGACGCAGGAAGAATTACTTCTATATATAATCCTGAACTACGTTCAGTCAGGGGACTCAAAATATTAAATTCGCCTCCTTGTACAGTAATTAATTGCCGAATTAAATATAGCCGGGGATTTTCTTCTCCCATTTCAACCTGATCAGATAGCGGCTGCTTTATTCCACCTTGAAAGGTAATCCTGACTGTATCCCCCAGATCATCACAAATTATCTCTACCTTGTCTACTGCCGGTGTGTACTGCAGTATCTCAAATAAAATATATTCAAAAATAATTCTTGTTAGCACAGGATCAATCTGGATAGATAGGAGTTCAGAATCATCAGCTCTTCGGCGTATTACCCGGTTATTCAAATCCTTATTTTTCATGATTACTTTATTCAATAAATCCCATACGCCAACGGACTCTGGGTAAAGAGGGATTCGGTCAAAAATATGAATAAAATTCAAGATTTGGTCTAGTTTGTCATTCACTAAACCAATCTGATCGTTTATATCAGATAAAAAGTCTTCACTAATCTCTTTAGTCCAGGTTTGTATGTTTTCAAATAAAGCGCTAATATTGCCTTGAACCCCTGCGCTGATTTTACGGGTTTCTTTACTCATCTCCCGCAGCATATTAACCTGGCGTTTGTAAACCAGTTTTTCAACAGACCGGTCAATGATCAATCCACCCCATTCGCTGGCAGATTCGTCATTAAATTCCATAGGGAACATGACAATTTCCAGGTGTTTTTGTGATTCGCTTCTCAGATTTAGTTTAATAACAGGCCACTTATGGATATTTTGAACTGCCTTGACCAAGGCAGACTGTACAAAGTCTGGATCTTGCGCCAGAGATAAAAGTAATGTGAAAAAATCCTGATATGATTTTCCGATAAGATTTCCCTTTGGGATATCAAACAAATCCTCTAATTCTGGATTGGCAGTGACGATCTGGTTTTCCCTTGAAATCAAAAATAATCCCACCGGGAAAAAGACACCAAAATCCCCCCAATGGAAACTGTTTCTCAGGTATAATTTAATATTAGGTGTTTGATTCGGTACCATTGTAGGGTCAAAAGTTCTATTATCCATAAAAATCATTCTAGCACGACATAAAACACCAGTCAATGTAAGCAATTCGTAAGTTTTTGTTGATAATTAATATTGCATTGTAAGTATTTAGCGGTATACTTTTGGGGAGATAGGCAAACGCGGATCAAACCGCCCTGTTTGCAAAAAATCAAGTTCAAAGAATATAAGGCCACTACATGGAAAGGGTGAGCACAAAAGGCATCGCCCTTTCTTTATGGGTGCCGAAAAGAAAGGATGTGAGAAGACTTGGCTGTACGCGTTGACCTACGACAAAATGAATCGCAGAAGCAAATGATGAGGCGTTTTCGGAAAAAAGTTTCCCGAAGCGGTGTGTTGAGCACTATCCGGCGGAAAAGATGGTTTGTTTCCAAAAGCGAGCTGGCTCGAATTCAAAGAAAAAAAGCGATTCGCCGGCGCAAGCGCCGATTGTCAAATAAGAGACGGCAGAAGAAGCAAAGTTCACGAGCATATTAAGCGGCTTCGCTTACGATCCGGTATACGGTTTTCAGGTGTTAGACAAATTCAATTGTTTTTCCCCTATGCCGCTGAATTAGATAAGAGGTACCATGGCAAAAAAAGAGGAAAAATTGCGGATGGAAGGGACAATCACAAAGGCCCTGCCAGGAACGCAGTTTTTAGTTGAATTAGATAACGGACACGAGATTCTAGCCTATCTCGCAGGAAAAATGCGCAAATACTATATCCGCGTTCTGCTTGGAGATCGGGTAACCGTGGAGATGTCAACCTATGACCTAACCAGGGGCCGGATCGTTTACCGCCACAAGAAAGGGCAGCCCCCTCCTTCTGAGAAAGAAGCGTAAGTAGGCGTTCCCTTTTAATGAAGGAGGCAGCGACAAATAATTTACGATGTAGATTTGACATCTCCCGTATTATTTTAGCAGTGTTTATAAACCTCGCTTAAATGCATAAACAATACTTTTATAGTCCGATCTATTAGTTTTGAAAAACTATAATATGAGTAAAAATACTTCTACCTCAGCTAAACCTGATAAAAAAAACCTTTTAAATCCCATTCATGAACTCATTGAGCTTGGCCATTCCCAGGGTTACGTTACTTTCTCAAATATTCTCAACTACATCCCCAATGCAAAAAAGGATGTTACCAGTCTGGAAAAAGCGTTTGATTCCTTGCTGAAAGAGGATATCCCCTACCTTGAAGAAGATGATGAAGAAGAAATTGAGTCAATACTCGCCGAAGATGGCGGAAACGGAAAACTTGAGGAAGAGGATGATCTCGATGAGGAACTTGAGAATCGGCTAAGCACGATTGATACCAATGACTTAATTGAGCTTTACTTTAAAGAGGCTGCCAGCATCCCCCTTCTTTCTAAAGATGAAGAAAAAGAACTTTCCAAGCGAATTGAGCGGGGACGATTAGCCCGCAAAGAGATGGCTCGCGGCAATATAGCGGATGATCGCCGTGCAGAACTGCACCAGATGATTGAGGATGAATGGACAGCTCTTGACCACCTGATCACTGCCAATTCACGACTGGTAATCAGCGTTGCCAAAAAATACATGGGGCGGGGAGTACCATTCCTGGATTTGATTCAAGAAGGAAATATTGGTTTGATGCGGGCAGCAAAAAAGTTTGATTATTTACGTGGTTATAAATTCTCTACCTATGCCACTTGGTGGATCCGTCAGGCTGTTACCCGGGCAATTGCAGACCAGGGCCGGACTATCCGTGTACCTGTCCATATGGGAGATAAAATCTCAAAAATGTTCAGGATGCAAAACGATTTGAAGCAGTCCCTGGAAAGAGATCCATCCATCGAAGAATTGGCAGATGCCCTGGATGAAGCGCCGGAAAAAGTGCAGTATATGATGAAAGTTGCCCGAAGACCACTTTCCCTGGAAATGCCCACTACCAAAGAGGGAGATGCAGTTCTAGGTGATTTTGTTGAGGATCTAGAAACACCACTGCCGGATGAAACGGCCACGAAGCACCTACTCAAAGAACACCTTGAAGAAGTGATGGAAGCTCTTCCGTCCCGTGAAGTTCGTATCTTACGGCTTCGTTATGGTGTTCCGGATGGAAAAAGCCACACCCTTCAGGAAGTGGGTGAAAAAGTTGGCGTATCAAGGGAGCGTGTAAGACAAATAGAAGCGCAAGCACTTCGGCGATTACGGCAGCCCCGTATACAAAGAATTTTGCGCGATTATTTGGAAAAACAGAAAAATATTTAAGCGGCTGTGATAAAATAGCTGACTGGAAAACCTTGCTCTGGTAAGGTTTTCACCAAATGGAGTACAGCATGACTGAAGAACAAAAAACCTTTTCAAAGGGAGATTGGGTTTCCCATCTTCATCATGGAGTTGGGCAGATTGAAGGAATTGAAAACAAATCACTTGGAGGCGAGAGCAAAGAATATTACAAAGTTCAAACCCGAAACGGTGAATACTGGATTCCTACCGACAATGTTGAAACCGATCGGATTCGGCCAGTTGTAAGTGAAAAAATGCTGCAAAAAGCCATAGTTATTCTGGAATCACCTCCAGAAAAAATGGACAGCAAACACACCAACCGCAAAAACCGAATCATCGAGGTGACAACTGATGGCAATTTACCGGGTTTTTGTGCTTTGTTGAGGGACCTTCATGCAAAACGAACAGCCGATAAACTGAACACTACGGAGCAGCGGGCTCACAGCAATATTAAGAAAAAAATCGCCTCAGAGTGGTCAGCTACCAGGGATATATCTTTGCAGGAGGCAACTAAAGAACTGAATAAAATATTACGGAGAATTAAACCGCTGGGAAAGAAGTCCAAGAAAAAATAAAAAAAAGCAAGAAATCTTTGCCAGGAGAATTAAAGATATGGGTAAAAAAAGTTTAAAAACACATCAATCAACTGCCAAACGTTTTCGTGTTACCGGCAGTGGAAAAATAATGCGCACTAAAGGATATCACGGTCACCTGCGGCGCCGGAAATCCAAACAGGCATTACAAGAAATGGATAAGATGCATGAAGTAGAGTCAAGCGGACTGAAGAAACGAATCAAGAGGCTTGCTCCTAATTTAGGCCGCTAATCTAATCAATAAGATCCTCAGCCGTTTCACCCTGTGGAACGGCTTTTTTCGTAATACGTGCTTAATATAATTGCTAAACGATTAAGCGAGGTAAAAATGGTCTCTGAGAAAAGCCCCTCACCCGAAACTAATAAACCCAAGATTAGACCAATAAAATCTATCAGCGGAATACTATTACGCCTTATGCTAACTATCATCGC
The DNA here is from genome assembly GCA_964532455.1 of uncultured Anaerolineales bacterium. GTDB lineage: Bacteria > Chloroflexota > Anaerolineae > Anaerolineales > UBA11858 > B10-G9. The sequence goes on along the minus strand of CAZHHT010000018.1, from coordinate 18,591 downwards.
TGCAGTTATACTCGGTGCGGTTATCTATTTCAGCGCTGTTGGCTGGATTCCATACCTGGACAATAGAGTATTCCAGCCGATTGATGATCATACTGTCATAATCCAGGAACTAATGGAGACACAATCTGAAATGGAAGATCAGATCACCTGGCTTTTAGGAACTATTGATTCCAAGCAGGCCTCCCTGGATGAAGGAATAACATCCTATCAATTAACACAGGAAATAATAGAACTCGCTCTTCAACAACTCACTGAGGATATAAGCGATATTCAGGCAACAGTTGGCGGCAACACTCACATGGGTACCACGATTCCGTTCCTGTTATCAACATTGGTACCTCAGCAATTTGCCAATATCCGCCATATTGATGCGCTGGCCACCGCTCAAATGAGAAAATCATATATCCTACAAGATATCCTAGAGGAAATTGAACTGCTAAAAATCCTGGAGCTGTTATCTCGCACCAATCAATTCCTGCTTCACTCCAATTTTGGGCAGGCAGAAGAAACACTTTTGACTGCAAAACTTGATCTGATTAATCTTCAGGAGAACCTACCTCAATCTCAACGTGAGGTAATTTCAAATATGCTGAATCTTGTAAATCAAGTGATCGTTGACCTTCCTGAGAAACCAACTTTGGCTGCTGAGAAACTCGAACTAGCCTGGCAGTTAGGCATCAACGGTCTACCCCAACTGGATAGGGAAGGCAATATTGGCACGATTACACCAACTACCTACATTCAGACGAGCCTGACCTCTACCCCCACCCCCCCTTAGGGTTGAGGCTTAGAGTCTAGTTTATCCAAAAAATGATTACTCTCGAGTTATAATTTAATTAGAAATAAATCGTTTTATTTTTTTATCCATAATGAGTTCCACACAACCTATCCCATACAGGAAGGAGTAGTTCATGCCGGGAATCATTTGTGCTATCCGGGGAGGACCATCCAGTCAGCCAACGATAACCACCTCTATCAATTTGGCCCATAAAACTGGAGAAACAATACATTTCCTTTATGTGGTCAACCTGGATTTCCTTACCCATTCCAGCAGCAGTAAAACCAACCATATTTCTCAGGAAATTAAAGAAATGGGCGAATTTATACTGCTGGGAGCTCAAGAACAAGCGGCAGAGAATGGCGTTTCTTCAGAAGGCGTGACTCGCGAAGGACAAGTTGTTGACGAGATCATTTCCTATTGTGAAGAGCTATATCCTTCCTATGTTGTTCTCGGACGCCCCCAGGAAGAACAAGAGAACAACCTGCTTTCTACTGATCAGCTGCAGTTATTTGCAGATCGGATAACAGAAGTTTGCTCAGCTTCAGTGATTCTTTCATCAGAATAAGGGTTTTGGCTTTGCTGTAAAAAAAATTTTAATTGGGATCAGATTGAGAAACTGATCCCAATACATATCAAAACAACTATACGAAGGACCAATAATTGTGAAACGCTTGGGACTGATCTGCTTGATCTTACTATTTATTGCATCAGGTTCAGTTCTCCTCTCCAGGGAGAGGGTTTCCGCTGCCCAGGAGTTACCTAATCAACTGTGGATCCTTGGCACCATCCAAGATTCTCATGGACAACCAGTAAAAGATGTAAACATCCATCTTTTTATTGAATCAACTCCAGATGCAATTGGAGAAACCAAAACCCAAACGGATGGGCGATTTGCTCTCCAAGTTCCTGAACCGCTGCCAGATCAATTATCACTCCGGTTGGATCGTCCTCATTTCCAACAAATCAAAATCAGCCTGAAAGAAAAAGATCTGAGTACACTTAATTCTGGTAATTCTTTTGCCCTCCCAACCATTACCCTGGAAAGGGAAATCAATTCTTCATTCTGGGTTGCTGGCATAGTATTTGTTCTGGTGCTGGCCTTAATCGCGACCGGCTTCTTGCATAATACATTAGCAGCCTTTGCAGGCGCCAGTTTCTTGCTTGCAATCAGCTATCTCGGAACGCCTATAACCAATACCCTGCATATATTTGAGTTCCCGCAAGCAATTTCATATATCGATTGGAATGTAATTTATCTGATCATGGGCATGATGATGGTAATCGCAGTCATTGAGAATACCGGGATATTCCACTGGTTGGCATATTTTGCCTACCGGATTTCTGGGGGTAGAATGTGGATCCTGCTCTCGGTCTTGATGCTGATTACTGGCATTGCTTCGGCATTTCTTGATAACGTTACCACCATGTTATTAATGACCCCAATCACGGTCCAAATAGCCTTGGCTTTAAATGTTTCACCTCTTGTCCTGTTAATTCCTGAAGTATTTGCCTCAAATGTTATTGGGGTTAGCACGTTAATTGGTACGCCAACCAACATTTTGATTGGATCCTTCGGTAATATCACATTTAACAATTTTTTAACCAATCTTTCACCGGGAGTCTTCCTGGCATTTATTGGCTTAATCATTTACAGCTGGCTGACCTACCGAAAGGAATTATCAGAAGCAAAGATTCGCTCCCCAGCACTGTTGGAAAAATTGGAAGAGAGGGGGAAAATAACCAATCCCGAAAATCTCAAAAAAGCCGGCTGGATTGGCGGAGGTATGATGCTGCTATTTGTATTCGGGGAGACAATTCACCTCCTCCCTTCAGTTACTGCACTGATCGGCGCCTCTGCTTTGTTAATCTGGATTCGGCCTGACATAGATGATATGATCGGAGCAGTAGATTAGACAACGTTGGTATTTTTTTATGTCCCTGTTTATTATAGTAGGAGCAATTCAGGAAGTTGGATTAATCAGTATAATAGCATCTCAAATTGGAAACTTAATTGGTGGTAACTTGACCTTAGCAATGATCGTCGTGACCTGGTTCAGCGCCCTGTTATCTATGGTGATTGCCAATATTCCCTTTACAGCTGCGATGCTGCCAGTGATAGCTTATCTTTCTCAAATAATTCCTGGAGCAGAAAACCATGTTTTGTTTTATTGTCTTTCTATCGGGGCAGCTATGGGGGGAAACGGCTCCCTGATCGGGGCTTCCGCAAACATGATCACAGCAGGTATTGCCGAGCGCGCAGGCTACAAAATTACCTATCTATATTTCCTCAAAAAAGGTTTACCTGCCCTAGTAATCACTGTTAGTATCTCACTCCTTTGGCTGTTTATTCGGTTCTAGGCTGTGGAGAGGGTTGGCTGCCGCAAGATATTAGAAGAGTTAGTTTGATTTGAACATGAAACAACTTACAAGAAAAGATATCAAATTAGATCCTTCCGAATGGGTTATGCTTGCGCTGAGCTGGCTGGTATACATCGGAGGTTTGATTTTCTTTGCTAGAGCAGATACTTCCTGGGTATTTCTTGCCCTTGGTGCCCTACCTGTCCTCGTGACAGGATGGACTCTTGGAACGAGTTTTGGTGCCGGCGCCGCTTTTCTCAGTGTATTAATCCATTTGCTGTTCAAAATTATCCTCCCTGCCTATATAGAGGCAGTCAATTACTTTCTATTCCACCATTTGGTGGGGTTCGCTCTGCTGACCATCGCTGGCATGCTGATTGGACATCTGCGGGATCTGCAGAATAAAACCCGTTCGGAACTTGCCGCTCTATCGGAGAATAACCAGCAATTATTAAATTTGTCTCAACTACTTCAAACCGTCAATCTGGTAACAACAGATTTAATTAGTGAATCGGATTGGACAGATAAGCTTCCTGATTTAATTCGCAAAATTGGTATGGTTGCAGAACTGGACCATATTTTCCTTTTTCAATTGACAGGAAACGGTACTGTAAATTATTCCGGAAGAATACACCACTTCATGGCCAATTCTCTGTTTGACGGCCCCCAGATGTTAGATCAAGAACAAATGGTCCCTTCATTCGAAATACTTAACTGGATCAGAACTGCAGAAAATGGAATCCCCCTAACGGGCGATCTTACCGACCTTACCGTTGAAACCAAGACCGTTTTATCCTTTCACGATTCTGGTGATTTTGTAGTGTTTCCAATCTTTACTAACACAGCGTTGTGGGGATTTATCGGTTTTGAGAATTATGATCCTGTTGATAATTGGGATCCTTTGGAACTAAATACTTACAATAGTATCGCTCAAACACTGGGATCCACATTTTACAAGAAACTCATTGAAGAACATTTGAACCTGAGAGCGAAAGAGCTGGACTCTCTCAAAATGACAAGTACAAACATCTCATCCAGCGATCATCTAGATTCGGGATTGCACGCAGTTTTATCGCAAATTATTGAATTAACTCCAGCCTATGATACAAACATTTACTTGAAACGAAACCAGAATCTCGAGTTCTTTATTTCATTGGGGGAAAACGGGCAGCAATCCCTTCCTTTTTCCCATCCTGGCGAATTAGAAATCAGCCGTATTGTTGGGGACACCAATCAAGACCTCTATATATCTAACATCGTTGAGTTTAGCGGAATTGATACAAAGGCTGCTGATAATCACGAGGCGTTAATCTCTTTCGCTCTTGTAGCTGCATCAGAAGTTATTGGTGTGCTAAATATCTGGTTTTCAACTGTGCGGGAATTCCCAGAGGAAGAAAAAACCATACTTAGGCTGTTGGCTGATCAAGCAGCTACCGCAATCCTAAATATTCAGTTCCTGCAGACAGAGAGAGAACAGCGGATCCTGGCAGACTCTTTGCGTAAAGCTAATCTTTTACTGTCTGACAATCTCGAATTAAAACATGTACTAGAAAGTATCCTCAACCAGGTATTAACGCTGGTATCCGCCCGTGATAGCCATATCCTGCTGTACAATGGAAAGACACTTGAATTCGGTGCTGTAGCATATGCAGAAAACGTCCAACCCGATCCGGTGTACCTCCCCCAAAAGAACAGTATCTTTTATAAATCGGCTATCAGCGGTGCCCAGATTCTGGTACCGGATATCCAGGCGGAATTGACCCTCAAGGATACCTGGAAAACCGGTTCCCTGATTAGTTTGCCTCTGATATTTCACAATAAAGTTATCGGAGTTATGAATGTCACTTTCTTTGAACCGGGCGACCTGGATGATCAACTCCTGCAAGTTCTTGATCTACTTAGTAATCAGGCTGCTATCGCAATCAATAACGCCCGGACATTTGAAGCTGAACGGGAACAAAGAAAACTGGCTCAAGCTCTCCGACACACTGGTCGCGTTATCCAATCTTCCCTGGATCTTGAAGTAGTACTGGATCATATACTGGCCCAGATAGCTTCTGTGGTCCCATATCACTCAGCAAACTTAATGCTGGTGGAAGAGGGATACACGCGCATTGTCCGGCATCAAGGATACCAAGAAATAACTGAAAATAGTCTAGAAGGCTTCTTTAACACGCCTTTTAAAATCACAAAATTCAGTACCTTAGAGATAATGACTAAATCAAAAACTCCCCTTATCATCCCTGATACACAATCTGATATTCATTGGGTCAAAACTCGTTCTACAGCGAAGATACAATCCTGGGCTGGTGCACCCATTCTGGATGGGGATCAAGTTATCGGTTTTTTGTCACTAAACAATCATAATCGTCATTATTACCGACAGGAACATGCAGAAATACTCTCTGCTTTTGCCGATCAGGCTTCCATCGCGTTAAAACACGCCCGTTTGTTCCAACAAATTCAACAGCATGCCCGTGAATTAGGAGCACTTCATGAAGCGACTTCAATCCTGGTCACCACATTAAAACTTGAAGAACTTCTGTCCAGAATACTAGAAGGAGCAGTTAAGGCAATTTCCGCAACTGCACTCGGAGCTCTGTTCCTAATTGATGAAGATAAAAAGGGTTTAACTAAAAAAGCAGAATACGGAAAGGGACCCTCCTTTAACGAAAAATATCCTCTTGATTCAGAGGATTGCCTGCCAGTTTCGGTATTTCTAAAAAATCAACCAGTTAAGCACGACAACCCGGCAGATGCAATGCAATCAGTGATCGCAGCGCCTCTTCCAACTCGAGAAGGAGTGCTCGGCGTGATTACCCTGACAGGATATGAGCCAGACAAGTTTTCCGAAAATGACCTCACAATTCTGACTAATATTGCAGCTACAACAGCCAGCGCAATCCGGAACGCACAGCTGCATAAAGAGATTAAAGCCTTGGCTATTACAGATCCTTTGACCGAAATATTCAATCGGCGGGGACTTGAACAGTGGGGTCAATACGAGATTGACCGGGCAATAAGGTTTAACAGCGCTCTTTCTGTGATATTTTTTGATCTGGATCATTTTAAGGAAATAAACGATACATACGGACACGAGATTGGCGATCAGGTTCTTCAACAAGTGGTTTCCTGCTGCCAGGAAGTGATCCGGAAGATCGATATTTTCGCCCGAAACGGTGGAGAGGAATTTGTCCTTATCCTCCCGGAAACATCACTTCCGATCGCAGTTAATGTTGCAGAGCGGATTCGTAAAAATATTTCCAACTGTACCATGATGGTGAATTCCCACCAGCTAAAAATAACTGTCAGCTTGGGGGTTTGTCAACTCACTGAGGAAATTAACGATTTAATTCCCCTAATCAATGCTGCTGATCACTTGATGTATCAGGCAAAACAATCCGGACGCAATACCACGGCATCTGCCCTCTCTAGTTTCTAGATACCTCTCTATTACAACCCTCAGAGACCAGATAATGTTTTCTTTCCCTTCAAAATCTGGTCGCATTCTCAACTCTGTTCCAACTTGACAGAGAAATTAATTCTTTTTATAATATACTGACTGACTGGTCAGTATATTATTCCCCTGGAAATTATGCTCATGTCTCCAAAAAATGACGTCTCAGAAGAAAGAAAATCTCAAATCCTTGATGCGGCAATGGTAACTTTCTCAAAATTGGGTTTCCATAAAGCCCGCATGTCTGATATAGCTGAAACATCAGGCTTAAGCAAAGGATCCTTGTACTGGTATTTTGACAGTAAGGATTCCATCATTCTAAACCTGCTAGAGAAATTTTTTGAGCCGGAATTAAAGGATTTCCGAGCCTTGCTCACGGATAAGCGTTCTGCCGAAGACCGGCTGGAAATATATATTGAGCGAGTCTCTAATGATATGCAAACGATGCTGAAATGGATGCCTCTGATCTACGATTTCATTGCCCTTGCCTTCCGGCAAGAAACTGTTAAAAAAGCTGTATCCCGTTACTACCAGAGTCACCTTGAAATTCTGGTCTCCCTGATCCAGCAAGGGATGGATTCCGGGGAATTTCAAGCAGATAACTCAATGGAGGCTAGCGTTGCTATCGGGTCTTTAATAGAAGGAACGATGCTCCTCTGGATATACGATCCATCTCATATTGATATCAAACACTATATCAAATCCAATATTAATTTATTGCTTCAAGGCCTAAGAATTAAATCTACCCTTGCCAAGCAGACCGCTGAACAAAACAGATGACAACATCCATTCGATTTGTTGAACTATTTTCATCGAAACGATTAATAAGCTGTCTCAGCTGCTCTACCTGGAGTTGAAAGTATGAGATTTCCTAATCCGCCCCGTGGTCTAAAAGCAATCCCCTGGCGAATGCCGATCTTGTTTTATAAATTAGGTTTAGGCTGGATGTTGGGCAGCAGATTTCTTCTGTTATCTCACACGGGTCGCAAATCAGGAAAAATTCGGCAAAACGTCCTGGAAATCATCCATCATTCCCCTGAGAACCATGCCTATTATGTAGTATCAGGATTCGCCACCCGTTCTCACTGGTACCAGAACATAAAAAAGGATCCCAGGGTAACGATCCAGGTAGGGTCTAACCACATGGCAGCTGATGCTCAGCGAGTAGAACCCGACGAAGCTGAAAAAATTATCTTTGCCTATGCGCAAAATAATCGCCAGAGCATTCGTTGGCTGGTAAAAATTTTGAATTACGATATTGTTCATACTCCTGATGGTTATCAAGCTTTTGGACGGGAAATCCCGCTGATCCGCCTTACACTAAGGAAGATAAACTCTGATGAGATCTACCCCAGGAAAATTGCTTAATAATACTAAAAAATCAACCTTATACTCGTAATTGACTGGCTGGTCAGTCTAACAAAGGAGTTTTCAAATGATGCTCATAATTATCATTATCGCCATGATTATCGTCGGTTTGATCATCGGAGCCCTGGCAGGGTTAATCTGGAAAGATAACCAACCAATTGGTGTCCAGGGAGACTATATCGCTGCCGTGATTACCACCGTCGTGGTTGGCCTTATGGATTGGTTTATCATCCCAGCCCTGGACTTCAGTACAACTCTACGGAATCTTGGCATCCTCATCGAGCCCGCCTTAAGCGCATTGCTTGTTTTATGGATAATCCGCAAAGCAAAACAATAGCTCAAGGTGTCTTGTAAAGAATTTATAATGCGTCCTGACGAAGGGGTTCAGTATTATGGATAAAAAATCAAGGATGCCCAATGACTGAATTAGATATGATAAAAATTACTGAACTGACAAGGAATTTTAAGGATAAAACTGCCTTAAATCAAATCACTTTATCGATTCTGGAAGGAGAATTGTTCGGTCTTGTCGGACCCGACGGAGCGGGTAAAACAACTCTGCTCCGTATCCTGGCTGGGTTGTTACACATTACAGCTGGAAAGGTTGTTGCCGCTGGATACGACCTTAACAAAGAGCCAGAAGAGATTAAACCGCACATTGGCTATATGGCCCAGGAATTCAGTCTTTATGAAAAATTATCAGTGATGGAAAACTTGATGTTCTTCGCTGATTTATATGATGTTGATGTTAAAAATCAGGAAGACCGTATCCACCGGCTGCTGTCTTTCGCGGGATTAACAGAATTTAAGAACCGGCGGGCTGCCCACCTTTCCGGCGGTATGCAGAAAAAATTAGCCCTCGCCTCAACCTTGCTTCACAAGCCGCCTCTGCTGTTGTTGGACGAACCCACCACCGGGGTGGATCCCATCTCCCGGCGTGAATTTTGGAATATTCTCACCGATCTGCATCTCAACGGAACCACAATTGTTGTCAGCACCCCTTACATGGACGAAGCTGACCGCTGCTCGCGGGTGGGTCTAATGTACCAAGGTGAACTGGTCATCTGTGATACACCGGTAAATATCCGCCGCCTACTGGATGGCGATCTGATAAAAATTACCACCAGTGACTGGCAGGCTGCTCAAGCTGTTCTATCGCCGCTGGCGGGTGTCAAGGAAATTCAAACCTACGGAGAAGCTCTACACATTCTGGTTGATTCTGGGAAAAAGCGTCTCCCTCAACTTACAAGGGCGCTCAAGAAACATAATCTAACAGTAAGTGAAGCAAGAACGGCTTCCCCCCGTATGGAAGAAGCATTTATCTCTTTGATTAATAAAATGGAATCCAGGGAATAATAATGTCCTACCGACACCTCTGGGCTGTAACCAGAAAAGAAATTCAGCATATCTTTCGTGATCGGGCCACTTTCATCTTAGTCTTGATCACACCCACGGTTGTCCTGCTGTTAATGACCTATACCCTGGCTGTTAATATAGGACATATACCCCTTGCAGTACTCGATTATGATCAAAGCCCCACATCCCGAGCATTCATCCAGCGCATCACTGCCGGGGAAGATTTAGATCTCCACGCCCGGGTAGATTCAATCGCTGAAATTGAGGATTTACTGATCCTGGGCCAGGTTAAGGCTGCCGTGATCATCTCCCCGAAATTCGGCCGTGATTTGCTTTCCTTGCGGGGAATCGACTTGCAGGTGATCATTGACGGCACTGAACCGGAAAGTGGTGGATTTGCGGTCGAGCATATCGGCTGGCGGGCTGAAGCGTTTGCAAACGAAATTCTTGCTGATCAATTCCAAATGCGGGGCATCCCCTTGGAATCCCTGCAGCCAATTGATCTCCGGGTTCAAGCCTGGTTTAACCCCGGCTTAAAACCAATTATCGACCTGGTTCCAGGATTAATATCGATTGTGCTTGGTTTCCCAGCCCTTACAGTTGCCCTCTCCCTGGCCCGGGAACATGAGCACAGCACTATGGAACAACTGCTGGTTTCGCCTATAAAAAGAACTGACCTCCTCCTGGGAAAAATTATCCCTTATATCCTGGTAGGTTTATTGAATGTGATGTTAATTCCCATCTTTGCAATACTCTGGTTCAAGGTACCGTTTCATGGCAACTTCCTGATCTTTATTGCTCTCTCAGCAATTTTTCTATTTGCCGAACTGAGCATGGGCATGGTCATTGGGGTATTCATGAAATCACAATCTGCCGCTTTAGCGATGTCGTTTCTGGTTGTAATGTTCCCGGGGTTTTTCTTGACCGGTATCTTTTTTCCAATTGCTTCCATGCCAGAGATCGCCCGCATGGAATCTCTGTTTCTGCCTGGTACGCATTATGCAATTATTACCCGTGGAGTTTTTCTAACCGGAATTGGTCTGGAAACCTTATGGCCCAATGCTGTTATGCTTTTGATAATCGGTACGGCGTTTATACTGGTAGCATCATTGTTCTTCAAGAAAAGACTGGCCTGACAAATCATCATCCGAAAATATTATGATACGCCGAATTCTCGCCCTGATAAAAAAGGAATTTATCCATCTCCGCTTTGACTGGTGGATGCCTGCCTTCATGCTGATTGGCGGCGCCATAGAACTACTCTTGGTAGGTTGGGCCACGTCCCGTCCAATCGCCAACTTACCGCTGATGATCTGGGATCAAGATCACAGTCCGGCCAGCAGGGAGTTAGTTCTAGCCCTGGAAAACACCGGCACTTTTCTGCTTGAGGACCAGGTGCAATCCCTGTCTTACATTGAAGATGCCCTGAACCACGGGAATATTAACGCAGCATTGATCATCCCTCCGGACTATTCCAACAAGCTAACTTCACCCCTGGGCAAACCGACACTTAGCGTTATTCTCAATGGAGCAGAAAGCATTCCAGCCAGAGAAGCTCAGCGAGCTATTGAAGGAGTGGTTTATGATCTTGGAGAGCAGGTCGTACTTCAGCGCCTCGGACTGGATCCGGAGCAAACCACCGGGTTCAATTTCAGCCTCAGAGTGTGGTTCAACGAAGCTCTCAGCGAGGCATATTATACAACCCCGGCAGAACTTGGCTTGATGCTTGAGTTTACAATCCTCCTCTTTGCCGCCTTGACCTTCTCGCGCGAAAAAGAATTCGGAACGCTGGAACAAATGCTGGTGATGCCGTTCTCCTCACTTGAAATTATTCTCGGGAAAGCCATCCCTGTGATCCTAGTGGGGATAGCTGATTTTGCTCTCATGCTGGGTGTGGTTCATTTTGCTTTCCACGTTCCTATCCGGGGATCAGGACTGCTTCTCTTTGTACTTGCCCTTGTATATTCAATCGTTGAGCTTGGAAAAGGAATGGCTATTTCCGTGTTCTCCAAAAGTCAACACCAGGCTTTCCTACTGGTGTTAATGATCGGCATGACAGATTTTATGTTTTTAGGATATGCAGTTCCGGTTGAATCTATGCCGCGGATTATGCAGCTGCTGGCAAACATCATTCCTGCTCATCATTGGCTGAATATCCTCCGCAGCATTCTGCTGAAAGGTTCTGGTTTTCTCTCACTCTGGCCCAGTATCCTGGCCCTGGTAATACTAGGGTTGATAATTAATACATTTTCTCTGCTGTATGTCCGCAGGAAGCTGGAGTAAATTATGGACAACAATCAAATCACCGGCAGGGCTGAAAACCTGGTCAAAGAATTTGGTGATTTCAAGGCGGTAAACCAGGTCTCATTTGAACTCTACCAGGGAGAGATATTTGGTTTTCTGGGTCCCAATGGATCAGGGAAAACAACTACAATCCGAATGATGCTGGGCTTGCTGACGCCTACCCGGGGTCAGGCTGAAATCCTGGGAACAAAGATGGATGGTCAATCGTCATCTGTTCTTTCCCGCATAGGGTACATGTCGCAGCGTTTCTCTCTTTATAATGACCTGACCGTACTGCAGAACTTGAACTATTACGGTCAGGCGTATGGTTTGGATTCCACTGAACGCAAGCTCCGGATTCAGGAAGCATTGGTAATGTCAGGGCTGTCAGGTTCTGAACACACTCACACAAAAGACCTGGCCGGAGGGTGGCGGCAGCGTTTGGCGCTCAGCGCGGCTATACTTCATCAACCAGAAGTCCTCTTTCTTGATGAACCCACTGCAGGTGTTGATCCGGTTTCCCGCCGGTCATTCTGGGATCTGCTCTACACCCTCGTTGCCCGGGGAATATCTGTTTTCATCACTACCCACTATATGGATGAAGCCGAACACTGCCACAAGCTTGCTTTCATCCAGCACGGAGAGATCATCGCCCAGGGTTCTCCGGGAGAAATCAAAAAAAACATGATGCCCGGACAAGTATTAGAAATTGACACTGATCAAGCCGGCAAAGTAATCAAGATTCTGCGGGAAGCTTTCCAAAACAAAAAATTGTATTACATAGATCTTGAATTATATGGCTCGCTCATTCATTTGATTGCCCCGCAGGTTCAAAGTCTTTCCCAGGATATAAAGAAACTGCTGACAGCAGATAAAATAATCATAAACTCCATGTCCGTCGTTGAACCTACACTGGAAGATGTGTTTATCGCCTGCATGAGAGACAAAGTACAGGAGGTCCACCATGAATAGAAAATCTATCCAATCAGTGCTGATTTCAGCTGCCGTTGTTCTTCTACTGCTTTCTGGCTGTGATACGCTGAGTGGCGAATTTGGCGCAGGTGTAGAGGATGGCATCATCCAGGCTTCAGGTATTGTTGAAGCCCAGCAAGTCTCGATTGCCTCAGAAATCAGCGGCCGAATAGCGGAAGTTCTAGTCAGTGAAGGCGAGAAGGTAAAAGATGGAGATCCAATCTTCCGGTTGGAAAACGAAATCTTTACCGCGCAGCTCGAACAGGCCCAGGCTGCTTATGATTCCACTCTCGCGCAACAAAAGGGTGCCCGGGCTGCACTCTCTGCTGCAGACGCAGCCCACATCGCTGCCGAAGAAGGGCTGATATCTGCCACTGCACATTTTCAATTAGTACTGAATGAAGCTCTGGCTTTTGAAGCAGGTGACCGGGTGAAAGATTGGAATCGTAATCCAGGCACTGAAATTGATCTCCCTGCCTGGTATTTTATGAAGAGCGAATTAATCCGGGCAGCTGAATCAGAAGTGGAAAATGCGAGAGATTTTCTTGAGACTGAAGAAAACAGGTTTGCTGGAGTCCTCCAGGACGTTGGCAGCAAAGATATTATTTCTGCCGAAGAGAGATTAGCAAAAGCTCAAGCCGCTTTCGCGGTCGCAGAAAGCCTGCAAGATCGTGATACTGGCTATACAGGTAGAGAAGAATTGGATGACTTTGTCCAAATCTTGGTAGATTCTGCAGAATCTGAATTAGAGGCTGCCAAAACTTCCTATGATCAACTTCTGTCAGATCCTGATTATGAGGAAATTCTAGAGGCTCGCGCCAGGGTAGCAGTTGCCCGCGAAAGGTATGATCTTGCTCAAGACACCTTGAATTCTCTGCTTACTGGTGAAGATTCCCTGGTAGTAACCGCTGCCCAGGCAGGCATCTCCCAGGCAGAAGCAGCTGTGAGCCAGTCTGAGGCCCAGATTATTTTAACCAAGTCTAACCTGGAAACTGCCCAAAAGGCCATTCAGCAAGCCCAATTAGCTCTGGATCTGGCAAACTTGCAGCTGGATAAATTAACTATGTATGCTCCAATTGCCGGCACTGTCCTCACCCGCACCATCGAAAAAGGAGAAATCCTTCAAGCGGGTTTGACCGCAATGACAATAGGGATCCTGGATGATTTGACAATTACGGTATATATCTCAGAAAATCTCTATGGTCAAATTAAACTAGGGGATCAGGCAAAGCTCAGCTTTGACTCCTTCCCGGATGTGGTATTTTCCGGTGAAGTTATCCGCATCGCCGATCAAGCAGAATTCACGCCCCGTAATGTCCAAACCAAGGAAGAGCGGCAAAACACAGTTTATGCCGTAAAACTTACTGTTGATGATCCAGATCACCAATTAATACCCGGCATGCCGGCTGACGTGGTTTTCAGCCCTTAATTTGTCTGGAATATAATAAAAACCTGGTCTTTTGATGAAGTTCACTCCATGATCTAGACCAGGTTTTTATTTTGGCAATATATTTAATTTGATTATTTGCCCTCAAGGGCTTTATCCAACCGATCCAAATCTAGATTTTCCTTTACATAATTGATGAATTTATCCAGTTTTTCCTTTTGTCCCAGTCTGGTTTTTCCAAAGATCCAGTCCAGAGTCTCCACGGTTTCCATAGTATTCCCGGGAACAAGAAGTATGGGTACTCTCATCTTTTCTGCCTGTTTAATGATCAAGTTATTCGGATGTAAGTTACCGGTAAGTATCAAACAGGTAGTGGAAGTTTCCATTGCTGCCAGTTGAATATCAGTCCGGTCACCACCAGTGATGACTGCTTTATTTTGCTGTTTGCGGAATCTCCTTATAGCGGAACTCTCCGTCATCGCTCCTACCATGAGCGCTTCTACCAATGATTCTTCATTTCTACAAGAAGTTAATAATTCAGCATCCAGAACATCAATTATTTCACCAACGGACAACGCAGCCAGTTCCCGGTCGTTGGGCAAAACCCCAAGAATTGGTACGCCCTCTTTTTCCAGGAAGGGTACAGCCACATTATTAACAAACTCTTGCGCGTGCTCCGGGACACGGTTAATCACAACTCCAGACAATAAATTGGGAAACCGGAACTTTGCCGTCAGAACATCATCCAGCAAACAGGCATCCTCGCAATATTTAACAACAACCAGAATTTCGCTGCCTAGTTCTTTGGCAACATCCGGTGTGGATAAATTCATGACATAGCCTTCCCGAAGGCTTCCTCCGCCTTCGAGCAGCAATAAGTCTTTTTTCTCTTCCAAAAATTTTGCTGCTTTTAAAACCCGGGGCATAAAATCAATTTTCTCTTTACCAGTAAGATAATCATTAAGAATTTCCGCAGTAACCACAACTGGTGACATCTCCCATGGTTTTGCGTTCATACCCAGGATATCAATAACAAATGCGGCATCTTCATCAGCTATTTTGTCACCGATTTTCCAGGGCCGCAAACTGAATGGTTTTAAATATCCAATATTAAGCCCCCGCTCCTGATACAGTTTCCCCAAAGCCAAGCAGAGAGCGGTCTTGCCAGAATACTTCTCGACAGAAGTAATATATAATGACTTCATTTTTTTCTCCTTATTTCTCACTTGATAAAACCAATCGCATGTCAATAGCAATCGCGCCCTGGTTTTTAGGATAAACTATCAAGGGGTTGATATCAAATTCTGCGATTTCGGGGAATTCCTGCACAAGTTGTCCCATCCTCAATAAGGTATCTATGATAGCTTCTTTATCGAATGGTGGTTTACCTCGGATGCCGTCCAGCAGAGTCTTGGACCGGATTTCCTCCAGCATATCTTGCGCTTCAAGTCGGGTGAAAGGTGCTATTCTGAATGTAACGTCTTTTAAGGCTTCAACATAGATTCCACCCAAGCCGAAAGTGACCAGCGGACCAAATTGAGGATCCCGATTCATTCCGATCAATACCTCAAGTCCTCCGGGAGGAGCCATTTCCTGCACCTGACAGCCCCAAATATACGCATCGGGAAGATATCTTTCCGTGCGGTAAATCATTAATTCAAACGCGTCCTGCACCTGGTCTGGAGTTTCCAATCCTACTTTAACCCCACCCACATCAGTTTTATGCAGAATATCCGGCGAAGCAATTTTCAAAACAACCGGGTAACCGATTTCTCCGGCAATCTCTACCGCTTCTTGGGGAGTCTTCGCCAGAACTGACCTGGGGATTGATAAACCATATGCCTTCAAGATGTCCCAAGCTTCCGCATCGCCTATTGCATAACGTCCGTTCGTTTTTGTCCGTTCAAGTACTTTCTTTACAGACTTGTTGTCTACCTCAAACGATTCATAAACCGGGTCTTTCCTTTCTTTAATTGCCCGGTACTGTGACATTGCCCTGAATGCAAGAGCTGCCTGTTCAGGAAAAGAAAAGTTTGGCACATCATATTCACGTAACACTTTTATCCCCTGCTGAACTTTCGCTTCACCCATAAAACAAGCAAGGACTGTTTTATCAATTTCAGTAGATAAAGAGCCGACTGCTCTGGCTGTATCCTCGATTTCAGTCATTGCTTGGGGAGTTAAAACAACCATGATTCCATCAACGTTTGGATCCTTGGAGACGATCTCCAGAGCAAACCGGTAGCGGTCACTCCGCGCATCTCCAAGTACATCAACCGGGTTGGCTGCGCTTGCTGCATCTGGTAAAAATTTTTCAAGAGCCTGGATTGTTTCTACTTCTAATCGAGCGAGACTCATACCGCTTCTTTCAAGTGCATCAGTAGCAAGAATACCTGGACCACCAGCATTTGTGACTATAACAATCCGGTCATCTTTCAGTAGAGGTTGGTATCCCAGCGCCAATGACATGTCAAACATGCTTGCCATGTCATTAGCCCTCAACACTCCAGCCTGTCTGAATGCTGCCTGGTAAGCCTGTTCAGATCCTGCCAGGGAACCCGTATGGGAAGATACGGCCCGGGATCCTGATTTTGTAACGCCTGATTTTATTGCTACGACCGGCTTCTTCTTGGTAACTTCACGGGCTACCCTGACAAATTCCTGACCGTTTGGCAGTCCTTCGCTGTACATCATGATTACATTTGTATTTTCATCATCGGCCCAAGCTTTTAATAAATCGATCTCACTCACATCTGCTTTATTTCCAAGGCTGACAAACTTGGCTAAACCCAAACGTCCAGCTTGAGCCCAATCCAGGATCGCGGTACCTAGTGCACCGGATTGCGACATAAATGCCATCGGTCCCTGAGGAGGAGTGCCAGCTGAAAACGAGGCGTTTATTGGCGTAAATGTATCAATTATCCCCAGGCAATTGGGACCGATCAAACGGAATTGATATTCTTTGGCGATTTCAAGCAATTCCAATTCCCGCTCCAGCCCATCCATACCTGCTTCTCGGAAACCTGCACTAATCACAACTACACCGGGAATTTTCTTCTTCCCGCAATCCTCTAGCACTGCAGGAACATAAGAGTATGGAATAACAATGACTGCCAGGTCTATATTTTCCGGAACATCCAGAACTGAAGGGTATGCCTTCTGCCCTAATATCTCATCCGCTTTGGGATTAATGGGAAATATTTTCCCTATCTCTGCATATCCCCCATTTACCAAGTTTTCTAATACTGCATACCCAAGTTTTTCAGGTGATGTTGACGCGCCAACAACTGCAACTGATTTCGGATTAAAAAATACTTCCAGCATAACCACTTCCCAAGAATTTCTGTATTGCTCTAACCCTTTTTCTACTTATCTCCAGACTTCATAGCTGGTATGATCCAGAGAAAACCAAATCCAGTATATGTTCTTTTTTGTCTGGTGAAACACCGCGTGAAATTATAACCCATACTTCCGGATAAATGAACACAAGATCAAATCAAATCGATGTTTCTTGGTTTTGATTTATTATTGAACGAATAAATTTTTCCATCCCGTTAAAATGAGATCCTTTCCAATAAATCTGGTGACAATCTGAACATTGTTTAAAGTGATGGTAATGTTCTTTTGTCAATGGTTCCAAATCCTTTTCGATTGTCTTTTTACTTACCGATGATAATATCCCATTGCAGCGAGAACATCGTGAATATGGTACAGCCGATTGTGACAAATCAAATCGCCTCACAATTTCACGAATCTGTTCCCTGGGATTATCTTCTCTGACAAGATATCCGCGGGTCACAACTTTTCTTTTTAACAAACCACGATCTCTGGTTAACAATATCCGTATTTCTGCCGAGGATATTTCTGCCAGTTCCTCATCCAGGAAATCATTCCGGTAAAGAGTATCAAAACCCAACAAACGCAGATAACTTGCTAATTTTCCCAGATGGACATCAACGACAAAACGTGGATTTCGGAGAGGTTTCTGCCGGACTTTAGAAATAGATCGGATATCAAGACTCTCAAACATTGGATATACGCTGATATATTCACCAACCCGGATCTGATAATCAAAATCAACGGATTTGCCGTTTACGAGCAGTAAGTCAACTTCAGTGTGCGGTACTCCGAGCATCTCAACTATATGCTTAACCGTTTCGTGACCCGCCACTTCTACTCGAATAGAGATCTGTTGATTAGAAACAGAAAGGAAATCCTTTAACTCTGAATAAAAACGTATATATGCGTGGCCCATAAGTCAGGGACTAATTATAACTTTACCCGGTTTTCCCATATTCCCTTCTATGGATATACTCACAGGTAAAAACTGTTGGATTATTTCTGCATTCGTCATTAGATGAAGGGTTATCTTTGCGGTTTGAATACTTGACTGTCCATTAGCAAAACTCAGTGGAATCAACAGCTGATCAGGCAAATAGGCATCAACACAACCTGGTGTGACCAAATACTCTTCTACTTGTTTTACAAGTTCATCCGCTACAATTTCTGCCCGTTTCCCTTTTTCTCCCAATGAGGTAAAACAAGCTGTCGTTTTTTCAAACTCTAAGAGAACAGTAAAAAATGTTCCTTTGCCCTGCCCGGGTAATACCGCAGATCGAATATCATTTA
>CAZHHT010000017.1:38551-40335 GCA_964532455.1 uncultured Anaerolineales bacterium | reverse complement strand
CTATGGGGATACTGGTGCTTATGCGTCTCTGGGTGCAAAGGTGATGGGGAGAGCAACTACTCACTCAACTGGCCCGTATATTGTTCCCAACGTGAAAATAGATTGTTATGCCATGTATACCAATAATCCTCCTTCCGGTGCGTTCCGGGGATTTGGCGCCTTTCAGGCTGCATTCGCCATAGAATGCCTGATGGATAAGGTTGCTGAGGAATTGGAGCTTGATCCGGTTGAATTAAGACGGATAAATGCCCTCCGGGTGGGAGCAATCACCAATACCGGACAGCACCTGACAGAAAGTGTCGGACTGCTGGAGTGTATCGATCAAACCCAGACAGAAATGCTGAAGTTCACAGGTGGTGAGGATCCTTTCCTTTCCCAGGAAGTGGAGGGAAAACCAGACAAACGCCGGTCCTGGGGATTTGCGGTGACGTTTAAAAATACCGGTTTGGGAGAAGGCGCTCCTGACAACGCAACTGCTGAGATTGAGCTGCTGAAAAATGGATCCGTGGAAATCCGGATTTCATCGGCAGAGATTGGACAGGGATTGGTCACTGTGCTGCAGATGATAACAGCCCAGGAACTTGGTCTTTCTCTGGATAAGGTTAACGTTTATCTTTCGGATACCGGTCTTACACCAGATGGCGGCCCCACAACCGGGTCCCGGCAGACATATATTTCCGGGAATGCTGCCAGATATGCTGCTGTTGCCCTGAAAAACGCCATGTTGGATACCCTGGTCGAGGAATTTAACTTATCCCCGGAAGAGATTGGATTTGAGGGTGGAGTTATCTACGCCAATGATCAGAAACTGTCGTTTGCTGAAGTTGGCGAGCTGATGAAAGCGGAAGGCAGAAATCCCAAGTTGAAATATGAATATGTATCCCCGAAAACTACGCCTCTTGGTGAAAAAGGCGATAAACATTTCGCCTATTCCTTTGCTGCTCAGGCAATAGAAGTTGAGGTAGATCTGGTAACCGGGGAGGTCCGGGTTGTCCGTACTGTGGGAGCAACCGATGTCGGGAAAGCAATCAATCCCCTCGGGCTCCAGGGACAGGTAGAAGGTGGTCTGATCATGGGTATTGGGCATGCCTTGACTGAGGAATTTATTATTGAAAATGGTGAAATCTTCACAGATACTTTGTCCCGTTACCGGATGCCATCCATTAAACATGTACCGGAAGAAATTAAAGTGATCATTGTGGAAGATCCGACAACAGAAGGTCCCTATGGCGGCAAAGGTGTGGGAGAGATTTCTACTATGCCGGTACCACCTGCAATCGTCAATGCTGTTTATCATGCCTGCGGAATCAGGCTAAACCGGATCCCGATAGATCAAGACTGGTTGGCTCTGGAGATTGAGAAAGCCGCTCGCTAAATCAATCGACCTGGTCAAATCGAAAGAGTGATGAATTGAATCGATACCATGGTTTTTAATCTTTCGATTTGTGCCTTCGTGGTAAAATAAAATAAACATGGATCGATGGTCGTTGATGGTTATGGAATGGCCCCAACGGCGTCGGGAAAATCCTGACGAAAAGTGCTACCGTCCTTATAAGCTGTTCGCCGATCCCATGAAATATAGAAGTCATCTCTCTCTAATTTTACACTCTGGGTTGTTTATTAATCCATTCATTGAATTAAATTATGAATTCAAAATTGTGGTTAATCACAGGATATTTCCCCTGTGATTTTTGTTTTCTGCAGCTTGATTTTGGATTTAGGTTTTTGATAAACAGGATTAAGCAGATATGTTGATTGAATTGCCGTATTCATTTCCGGGACGG
>CAZHHT010000017.1:17002-38541 GCA_964532455.1 uncultured Anaerolineales bacterium | reverse complement strand
TTTAGTCCTTATGATCGGAATAGCGTTTGGCAGTTATACCAGAAAGAGGAGATCAACCTGGTTGTTGTGCTTGCGGAACCGCAGGAATACCTGGTGTACGCCCGGAGAGATCTACCGGATTTTTACCGTTCCCAGGGTTTGGATGTTCTTCATGTTCCGGTTCTGGACTTTGGAATACCTGATGACCTGGTTTTGTGGGAAAAAACGCTAAACTCCGTTGCTCAGGCAGGGAGAGAAGGTAAAAATATAGCAGTTCACTGTCTGGCGGGTATCGGGCGCACGGGAGTTTTTTTAGCCTGCCTGGCAAAAGAAAACCTTGAATTAGACGGAGAGCGAGCAATCATCTGGGTGCGGGAATCAGTTCGCGGCGCGATGGAAAATGAGGATCAGGAGCAATTTGTCAATAATTATCAACCGAGCGGAACGGATTAAATTGAGTAATTTGGAAGTTATTCTGATTGAGGAGGAATTAAGATGATTATAAAAAATGCAAATCTTATTACCTGGGAAGAAGAGAATCGGATCCTCGAGGATTCTTCTCTGTTCATCAAGGATGGGCTGATCAAAGAAGTTGCGCATACAGCGGATCTGAAAAAGAAACATCCTGAGGAGGAGGTATTTGATGCCCGCGGTCAATACGTAATGCCGGGGAATATCTGTGCTCACACCCATTTTTACGGTGCTTTTGCCCGGGGTATGGGAATTCCCGGTGACGCACCGAAAGATTTTCCTGAAATTCTGGAAAAATTGTGGTGGCCGCTGGATATGGCACTCGACGAGGATGGAGTTCGTTATTCCGCGCTGGTCTTTGCCGTAGATGCTGTAAAAAATGGGACCACAACCTTGTTTGACCACCATGCATCACCTTCCTTTATCGATGGATCCCTGGACGTTATTGGGGATGTCATTGAAGACGCTGGCCTCCGCGGTGTATTGTGTTATGAAGTCACGGACCGCAACGGGGAGGAAGGTGCCAAAGCCGGGATAGACGAAAATGTCCGTATGATTAAGAAAGTTGCCGGTAATAACCGGCTGGGCGCTGCTTTTGGTCTCCATGCCAGTTTGACATTAAATGATGAGACACTTGATGCCTGTCGGGCTGCAATCGGTGAGGAAGCTGGATTTCATATTCATGTTGGTGAGCATCAGGCGGATGAATATGACAGTCTCAAAAGAAGCGGATTAAGGGTAGTTGACCGGCTTAAGAAACATGGGATTTTAGGACCCAAATCCATCGTTGCTCACGGGGTCCATATTGATTACAAGGAAGCAGTCCAACTTGCTGAATCGGGAACCTGGCTGACTCATCAACCCCGGTCCAATATGAATAACGCCGTTGGTGTTGCTGCTATTGAGGATTTCCTGCGATTAGGAATTCGGGTGGGAATCGGTACTGATGGTTTCTACCACGCTATGTGGGAAGAATGGAAAACCGCTTATTTCCTGCACAAGGTTCAGCATAAGGACCCCCGCAGGATGAGCGCCATGGATATCATCCAGATGGGCGTTAGAAATAATGCTGCTTTGGCTGAAGTTTATTTTCCTGAAACCACCCTAGGTGTGATCGTGCCTGGCGCTGCCGCGGACTTGATATTTGTGAATTATCATCCCTACACTCCGCTAAATGCTGGAAACCTGCCCTGGCAGATGATATTCGGATTCCAGGAAAGCATGATCACATCAACTATGGTCGCTGGAAAATTCCTTATGAAAGACAGGGAACTTTTGACTCTGGATGAAGAAAAAATAGCCGCGGAAGCGCAGGCTATTGCACCAGGGATCTGGGAAAGGTACCAATCCTATGTGGGTACTTATTCTTGAACCCCAATAAATCAGGAGATTGTGAATGACCAATAAACCGATCATAGCAATTCTGGGTGGAACCGGACACGAAGGCACCGGTCTGGCACTGCGTTGGGCATCCAATGGGTATGAGGTAATAATCGGATCCAGAAAAGAGGAAAAAGCTCTCAAGGTTACTGGGGAACTGAACAAGATTTTAGGGCAAGAACTCATCCGTGGTATGGAAAATAGTGCTGCTGCCCGGGAAGCTGATATCAATGTGCTTACAGTGGTAATGTCTGCTCACGAAGCGGCAGTAACGGGATTAAAGGATGACTTGCAGGAAAAAATTCTGGTTGATGCCACAGCACGGATTAAATTTCCGAATCCTAAACCGCCTGTCCCGCCCGCTGCTGCCAGGATTGCACAGGAGATCTTGGGAGACGGTGTCCGCGTTGTTGCAGCCTTTCAGAATATTCCTGCCAGCGCGTTGAAGAACCTGAAGAAAGAACTGGATAGTGATGTGCTAGTTTGCGCAGACCATCAGGAAGATGCCGATCAGGTGATGGAGTTGATCAGGGGTGCTGGTATGAACGCTTATTATGTAGGTGATCTGGATATCGCGATTACCATTGAAGGTTTGACAGCGGTTTTGGTGTATCTGAATAAATATAACGACATTAAACATGCCAGTATCAAAATTGTTGGTGCATGAAGGATCTGAGCATGAGCCTTGAGGGAAGATCGCCACTCATTTTTACGGCCCTGAAAGAGATCCCGTTAATTCGGCAGGGAAATGATCTGGCAGAGATTCTGCTTCGAGGGCTGAAGCAGAATAATATTGATCTTTACGATGGAGATGTGCTGGTTATTGCTCAAAAAGTAATTTCGAAAGCTGAAGGACGAAAGATTGATCTAAAGACTATAACACCCTCAAAACAGGCGGAAGACCTAGCAGCAGAAACGGGGAAAGATCCCCGGGAGGTGGAGTTGATTCTCCGGGAAAGCACAGAGATTCTGCGCAGCCGTCCGGGATTAATTATTGTTGAACACCACCGGGGGTTTGTTTGTGCCAATGCCGGCATTGATCATTCCAATGTAGCTTCCGAAGCGGAATGGGACCAGGATTTTGTATTGCTGCTGCCGGAAAATCCTGACAAATCTGCTCAGGAACTGCGCCAGAAGATTGAAAAAGCGGAAAATGTCCAGATCGGTGTTGTGATCAATGATTCACATGGAAGAGCTTGGAGGAATGGAACCGTTGGGATCTCGATCGGATTTTCCGGGATACCCGGTATTGTTGATTTGAGGGGTAAACCGGACCTGTTTGATTATCAACTGCGGATTACTCAGATTGCAGCGGTTGATGAATTGGCAGGGGCAGCTTCATTGCTGATGGGGCAAGCTGATGAAGGACTCCCTGTAGTGCATGTTCGGGGTTTTCCTTATCCGCTGCGGGATGGTTCCTTCCAGGAACTGCCGCGGGAAAGGTCTAAGGATTTGTTCCGCTGAGAATTGACGAATGGAAATCCTCTCTCTCACCAGTCTAATCTGGAGTTTATATATGTCTACTAAAATGAAATTACCTCAATGGAAGAAAGTAGATGTTTAGTTCATGAATGTAGTTGCCCTGGCGGGTGGTGTAGGTGGAGCAAAGTTAGCCGATGGATTGGCACGGTTAAACCCGCCTCCAACTTTAACCGTCATTGTTAATACAGGAGATGATTTTAACCTGTTTGGGCTGCATATCAGTCCTGATCTGGATACTGTATGTTACAACCTGGCTGGCATGGAGCAGCCCAACACTGGTTGGGGCCGAGTCGATGAGCGTTGGGATGTTTATCAGGAAATTCAAACGCTAGGCGGACCAGATTGGTTTCGATTGGGCGACAAGGATCTGGCTACCCATTTGGAACGCACACGCAGGCTGGATTCTGGTGAGCCCTTAAGCAAGATTACAGCGGATTTCTGCCGGGTTTGGGAGATTGATGCTGCAGTGCTGCCCATGAGTGACGACCCTGTTCCCACCATGGTACTGACAGATCAGGGAGAACTGGCTTTTCAGGATTATTTTGTAAAATTGAATTGTGAACCCGCAGTTACGGGATTTCGTTTTCAGGGAGTGGAGAATTCCCGGCCGGCACCGGGAATTTTACAAGCGATACAAGGGGCTGATCTGATTGTGATTTGCCCCTCCAATCCCTGGGTGAGCATTGAGCCTATTCTGGCTGTTCCGGGTATCCGGCCAGCGCTTGAGGAGAAGCTGGTTTTGGCAATCTCGCCGATTATTGCCGGAGAAACGGTTAAAGGCCCGGCTGCAAAAATGTATCTAGAGATGGGTATTTCTCCATCAGCTAGCGCAGTTGCAAAACATTACGGGAATTTGTTAAATGGGATTATTATTGATGACCAGGATGAGGAATTGATTAAAGGTATTAAAAATAAGGAAACACATATTAAAGTAATTTGTACCGACACCTGGATGAAAACCAGAGAGGACCGTGTCCGTTTGGCTGGCGAGGTGTTGGATTTCGGACAGCAGATAATCGAGGAGGTATAAAAATGGCTTTGTGGGCAATAATCCCTGTCAAGCCGCTGCGCAGGGGAAAATCGCGATTAGCAAAGGTAATATCTGCTGATAAAAGGGCAGATTTGAATCAATATTTATTGGAGCATACTATCCAGGTATTAAATACTATAGATGAAATTGAACACATCCTGGTGATCAGCAGGGATAAAGAAGCCCTGGCATTAGCCCGCGAGTTAGGTGCGAGAACAGTCCAGGAGTACGGCAATCCAGATTTGAATACCGCACTTTCCCGCGCTGTAGAAGTGGCAAGATCGTATGAAACCTGCGGAATACTGATTATCCCGGCAGATTTACCCCGGTTAGCAGCTGAGGATATTAAAGCGATCTTAGCCTACAGGACTGATCCGCCCGTAGTTGTGATTGCGCCGGACCGTAAAAAACAAGGCACCAATGCCTTGCTTGTCTGTCCCCCGGGTTTGATTGATTTTAAGTATGGGAAAGAATCTTTTGATAAGCATAGTCAGGGTGCCCTCGATGCTGGAGCACGACTTGAGATCTGTAATTTGCCCTCGTTGGAATTGGATTTGGATAACCCGGAAGATTTAGCGTTGATGGAAGCTGAATTAGGATTGGATGAACAATAAGAATTTTTTTATTGGACTTTTGGAGGCTGGATATGAATGGGAAAGTTGCTTTATATTTACAGGATGCTCATGATCTGAGAGATGGATTGGAATACGTTCGTTATGCTGAAGAGAAAGGGTTTGACGCTGTTTGGCAGGCGGAATCCCGTCTGGTGAGAGATGCTATTGTCCCCATGGCAGCTTACGCAGCAGTAACCGAAAAAATAAAAATTGGGTCTGGTGTAATCAACAACTGGACTCGGAATATCGGGTTGCTGGCGTCTACATTTCTTACCCTGGATGATCTGGCCCCTGATCGCATGATCTGCGGAATTGGTGCCTGGTGGGATCCGCTGGCAGAAAATGTGGGTATTGACCGCAGGAAACCACTGACAGCGATGCGTGAGACAGTGGATATCATGCGGCGATTGCTTAACATGGAAAATGTTACCTTCGATGGGGAATTTATACATGTAAAGGATATCGAATTAGATGTTGTCCATGGACGGAAAGAACCCCGTAATGTGCCGATCATGATTGGAGCTACCGGTCCTAAAATGCTGCAGCTCGCTGGTGAGATCGGTGATGGTGTAGTGATGAATTATTGTGTTCCTCTTAAATATAATGAGATGGCTCTGGAAAACATTGAAATCGGAGCCAAAAGGGCAGGTAAAACGCTGGATGATATTGACCGACCGCAGCTGGTTGTCTGTTCTGTGGCGGAGGATCATGATCAAGCATTTGATTACACTCGAGAATTATTGACTCAATATCTGGCTCAGCAGCCGCATATTGCTATCGCCTCCGGTGTTTCCAATGATATCGTAGCTGAGATCCAATCGATTTTAGGCTGGCCCGCCACCCATGAACAGATCCAGGCTGCGAAACACCTGGTTTCCGATGATCTCATTCAGCGTATTACTGCCTCCGGAACTCCGGAAGAGGCTCGGGTAAAAGTAGATCAATACCGTGAAAACGGCTGCACCACACCCATACTTTATCCTGTAGGCGGAGATGTAAAACTCCTGGTGGATACCTTTGCAGTGAAATAAATAGAGTTTGTCACAACCCTGGATGAAGGTTTTCTTCTGGATTTGAGCTTTCATTCCAGGGCTCTAAATATGAGGAAAAGTAATTATGATCATTGAATACCACCGCCCAAAAACTATAGAGGAAACGACCTCCTTATTATCTAGAGAGGATCCCTGCACGGTCGTCTTAGGGGGTGGGTTATACCTGAATGAGAAAGTGAAAACCCCGATTGCGGTTGTTGACATTCAAAGTTTAGGCTTGGATACGATTGAAACAAAAGGAAATAAAAATATCCTGGGAGCCGGGGTAAAACTGCAGCAGATGGTCGATTTGGATCAGCTTCCTCCAGCTCTAATCAGCAGCATAAAACACCAGGAAACATATAATCGCAGACAGGT
Source organism: uncultured Anaerolineales bacterium (assembly GCA_964532455.1). Classification (GTDB taxonomy): domain Bacteria; phylum Chloroflexota; class Anaerolineae; order Anaerolineales; family UBA11858; genus B10-G9. The sequence goes on along the minus strand of CAZHHT010000017.1, from coordinate 32,176 downwards.
AGCTACCCTGGCAGGAACGGCAATTACTGCCGATGGTCGTTCTCCAATCCCCGCCGTATTATTGGCATTGGATGCTGAATTAGAGATGGTTGGGAAAAGCAATCAAAGCGAAATGATTCGTCTGGGAGATTTTCTTCCTTTAAGGGAAAAGGAGCTAGAAGGTAAGCTGGTCACTAAGATTATCATTTCCTCTAATACAAAAACAGCCTATCATTATGCCGCGCGATCACCAGCCGATAGACCCATTATTGCAGCTGCAGTTTCTCAATGGCCGTCAGGCAGAACAAGGGTTGTGCTGGCCGGGTACGGCGATCAACCAGTCATGGTGCTGGATGGACCGGATGCGGGAGGAGCTGAAATTGCCGCAAGGGATGCATACAGTCAGGCTGATGACCAATGGGCGAGTGCTGAATATCGAGCGGATACAGCAGCTGTTCTTGTGCGCCGATCCCTCAATCAAATTGCTGAGAATAACTAAGGAATAGATGATGAAGTTGAATCTTGAACTTAATATAAATAATGAGACTTATCAAGTAAGCGCATATCCCGGAGAACGCCTTTTCACCATTTTGAGAAGATTAGGATTCAGTAGTGTGAAGTTTGGTGATGAACATGGGAAAACCGGGGCAGATACGGTCTTAATGGACGGGAAACCGGTGAATTCCTACCTGCTGTTAGCGGCTCAGGCAGAGGGGCATGAATTAGAAACGATTGAGCTGATGGGAGAGCATCCTCACCTGGGGTGGAAAGAAACCCGCGGACTCCATATACTGCAGCAGGAGTTTGTAAAGACCGGGGCGATCCAGTGTGGATACTGTACTCCTGCGCAGCTTCTGGTTGCAAAAGAGTTGTTATCCCGGGAACCTGATCCGACCGAGGAACAAGTCAGGGATGCTATTTCCGGGGTTTTATGCCGCTGTACAGGATATAAAAAACCCGTTGAGGCGGTGCTTAGAGCTGCCGCGAGATTAAGAGGAGTTGAGGTTCCTCCGATTGAGGATCCTATTGAAGTTCCGCCAGAGTGTATCAATAGCCCATCCGATGATTTCATTCCTCAAGAAAAAACCATTCAGTCTGTTGATGGTACAACCTTAACGGCTGAAAAAGTGATCACAACACTAAAAGTGAGAACCAAACCGGAGGATTGGCAGCAGGTTGGAAAACCCAAAGAGAAAGTTGACGCAGTGAAACTTGTTCAGGGAAAACCTGCCTTTACAGCCGATTTTGAGCGCCGGGATATGTTGTATGCCAAGGTTCTCTTCAGTCCATATGCTCACGCCAGGATTAAGTCTATCCGGACCGAGAAGGCACTGAAGACCCCCGGAGTAGCTGCAGTCCTTACTTACAAGGATCTACCGAGGATCGCATACTCAACTGCCGGACAGTCTGATCCAATTCCGGGTCCGCTAGATTGTTTTTCTCTTGATAATAAAGTCCGATTTGTAGGAGACCGGGTAGCTTTTATCGCCGCAGAATCTGAGGAAATAGCAGAAAGAGCATTAAAAGAAATTGAAGTTGAGTATGAATTACTGGACCCAATCCTTGATTCCCGGGACTCAATGAAACCAGGAGCGCCGGTAATTCATGACGAAAAGGAATATGTCAACTTCGCTGATTCCGATCCCGAAAAAAACCTGGCTGCCGAAATCAGGATTGATATTGGCGATGTGGAGCAGGGATTTAAGGATGCCGACCACATTTTTGAAGCAGAATATGAAGTGCCCAAGGTGCAGCCAGCGCATATTGAACCACACGCTGTGGTTACTTACTGGGATGAAGATGACCGATTGGTGATTCGAACCAGCACCCAGGTTCCATTTCATGTGCGGAGGATGATCGCACCGGTTATCGATCTGCCGATAAAACGTATTCGGGTTATTAAACCCCGGATTGGCGGCGGATTTGGTGGAAAGCAGGAAATGCTGATTGAAGATGTTGCTGCGCATTTAACCATCGCTACTGGACAACCGGTTCAGTTTGTCTACACTAGGGAGGAAGAGTTCATTGCTTCCCGATCCCGGCATCCGATGCGGATCCGGATGAAAACCGGGGTTAAGAAAGATGGCACGATGACAGCTAATGAGATGTATGCGTTGAGTGACACAGGCGCAAATGGCGCTCATGCGCTGACGGTTGCCGGGAATACCGGGCATAAGGCAACGGCGCTTTACGTAGGGAGAGGTCCTTACCGGGAATCCCCAAATATCCGTTTTTACGCGGACATCGTGTATACTAATACACCCCCCTCTGGCGCATATCGTGGTTATGGCGTTCCGCAGGGTTACTGGCCGTTAGAACGGCATATGGAAAAAATTGCTCATGCCCTTGATCTTGATCCCCTTGAATTCAGGATGAAGAATGCGCTTCAAGCAGGGGAAATTCATCCTTTCAGTATCGCCTGGAGTGAAGGTCGGGACCCGGTACCGGAAATTATTCAGACTAACGGCTTAGACGAATGTGTCTCCCGGGGAAAGGCAGTAATTGGCTGGGAACAGAAGATGATTGATAAGAATTGGCAAGATGTTCCCGAGAAACCATATTTGAAACGCGGCTTGGGCGCAGCCCTGGTAATGCAGGGTACTGCCATTCCATACTTGGATATGGGCGGGGCAAGTCTGAAATTAAATGATGATGGATCATTTAACTTACTGGTAGGTGCGACAGACCTGGGAACTGGGTCAGATACGGTTCTGGCTCAAATGGCCGCGGAAGTTCTCGGAGTCTCTCTGGAGGACATAATCGTTTATTCTTCAGATACTGACTTTACACCTTTTGATAAGGGAGCGTATGCTTCCAGCACAACCTATATATCGGGTGCAGCTGTCGTAGACGCTGCCAATAAGGTTGCAGACAGTTTGAGGGATCGGGCAGTCTTTATCTTAAAATCCAGGTCAGGGAAATCAGATTACAAACCCGATGAAATTGAATTGTCCAATTGCTGTGCGATAGCGCCAAATGGACAAGCAGTTTCCCTGGAAGAAATTGCCCTGCACTCCCTGCATCACGCCAATCAGGAGCAAATTATGGCGGTTGGATCGTTTATGTCCCCTGTATCCCCGCCCCCTTTCGCAGCTCAATTTGCTGAGGTAACAGTAGACTTGGAGACCGGTCAGGTAGTAGTTGACCGTTTGGTAATGGCCATAGATGCTGGTGTGATTGTAAACCCGGTTACCGCTTCCGGGCAGGTTGAAGGGGGTATGACCCAGGCGTTGGGATATGCTGTTTCTGAGGAAATGGTCTATGATGAGCTGGGTAGAGCCCGGGAGAAGGATTTCAGAGATTATCATATCTTTGAAGCTCACGAGATGCCGCTTCTGGAGACCCTGTTCATTGAAACCTTTGAACCATCCCATCCCTTTGGTGTGAAAGCAGTAGCAGAAATACCTATGGATGGTGTTGCCCCCGCTGTTGGAAACGCGGTGTTTAACGCCTGCGGGGTTAATATCGATCAGAATCCGATTACACCAGAGAAGGTCTGGCAGAAATTAACTGGAAAAAAATAGGCAAATATGCCAGAAAAATCACCCGGGAAGACCATTTTCCTGGGGTTTTTTTAATGATTGGATCATGTTTTGTTGAATCAGCGGTATTTTCATCAATCTGATATAATTTAATAATTGTAGAATAATCGTTATGAATAGCTTTTGGACCTATGTTTAGACCAGAAACTGGGTAGAAAATATCTATGGAAAAGATTACCTATGTGATAGGACACGTAAACCCTGATACCGATTCCATTGCATCAGCTATTGGATATGCCTGGCTGCTTCGGGAACGGGATGGCATGAATGCGGTTGCGGCTAGAGCTGGATCAATAAATCCGCAAACCTCCTGGGTGCTGGACCGGTTAAAATTGGACATTCCCTACCTGCTGACAGATGTCTCTCCCCGTTTTGAATCTGTTACGCAAAGGATAGATTCTACCAGCCCAGATAAACCATTAAGGGATGCCTGGGATATTGCAAGTCGAACTGGCGGTGTGGCGGCTATCGTGAATGAGGACGGTACCCCTTACGGGTTGATTACCGGGCTAACCCTGTTTTCCTTTTTGGCAGAGCTGGTAGGCCCTCATTTGAAACGGCAGGAAATACGCATCGCTGAATTGCTGGAAATGCCCAGTCTGGAGGCGGCAGATACAGGGGTACCCCAATTTAAGTCTGGAAGCCGGATCCGTGATTCAGTAAACCGGATCTTGCGAGAGGAACGCTCCAACTTTTTTGTAGTGGATGATGATGGAAAATACCTGGGACTCTCCCGCCAGCGGGATATTTTGAATCCGCCCCGCGTCCGGGTTGTGCTCGTTGATCATAATGAAAGAGAACAAGCAGTCGGAGCCCTGGAAGAGGCTGAATTGCTGGAGATTATTGACCACCACCGGCTTGGCAATCCCTTTACCCGGACAACAATCCGGTTTACAACCGATATTGTGGGCAGCACCAGCACAATCATCGCTGAGCGGATTTTAGAATCCGGATTGAGTGCTCCAGCAGAAATTGCCGGCGTGCTGCTTTCTGGGATTTTCTCAGATACATTGTTTTTTACTTCTCCAACGACAACTGATCGAGATCAGAGGGCAGCTGAGCGATTGGGTCGCTGGGCTTTTGCGGGGAACAGCCCCCTGAAAGGGGAGACCACAGAATCCTTTGGCAAAGCTGTACTTAAAGCCGGTGCCGGTATTTCCAACCGGGATCCGGATGAAATCGTAACCACAGACACTAAAGCTTATTCATCCGGCGGTTTAAATTTTGGAATTGCCCAGGCAGAAGTGACTAACTTGGATCAGGTTAATAAACTTTTAGATGAATTGAAAAAAGCCCTGGAACGTTTGCGGGTAAACAGAGCTTTGGACTTTACGATATTAATGGTGACAGATGTTGTTCAGGGATCAAGCCGATTGATCATCAACAATCCACCGCCAACTCTTGATGATTTGCCATATCCAAGCAGTCCAGATGGTACCCGCTTTGCGAAAGGGGTTGTTTCCAGGAAGAAACAGCTCTTGCCGGTGATCTTAAGTTTATTGGAAACCTGATCATGATAAACGTGATTTCCCATGAATGAAGTACTTGCTTCTTTAGCAGAAATAGCCCGCAGGGGAACTACTGGCGCCCTTTGTACAATTATAAGAACCAAAGGGTCCACTCCGAGAAAAGAAGGCAGCAAAATGTTGGTTTATCCCGACGGAAAAATTGTCGGATCAATCGGCGGAGGTGAGATTGAAGGCAGAGTTATTCAGGAGGCGATCGACTCACTGCAATCCGGGAAGTCAAAGATACTATCATATGATCTTGTTAACTCGGAAAAAGGTGATACGGGTATTTGCGGAGGAATGTTGGAGATTTTTATTGATCCGCTGAAACAGCCTGAGGATGTCGTGGTTGTGGGCGGTGGACACATCGGCCGGGCAGTTGTACACTTAGCGAAGTGGATGGGTTTCCGGGTGACCCTCTCCGATGACAGGAAAGAGTTTTGCTCACCTGAATATGTGCCTGAAGCAGACGATTATATCCACTGTAAGCTCGAGGATTTACCCTCAAGTTATGTTTTTTCTGATCAAACAGCAGTTGTATTAGCTTCCCGGAATAACCATGTAGACATGGCCGGGCTCCAGGAAATCCTGGCTGAACCATCAGCGTATATTGGAGTTATCAGTTCTCAAAGAAGGTGGAAGTTAACAAAGAAACAATTAATTGATTCTGGAGTTAATAAGGATAAGCTGCACCGGATCCACGCCCCAATAGGTTTGGATATTCAAGCAGAAACACCGGAAGAGATTGCAATGAGCATAATGGCAGAAATTTTGCAGGTGAAACGCGAAGGAACAGGAGCTTCCCTTACCCCCGGGAAATAACCAGGTTTGATCAAAAACACGTAGGAGAATTTATTTATGTGGAAAGAGTACGTCAACGCAGTTTCAACTGAACAGGTGCTTAATATTCTGGCTGATAAAAAAAATCAAGCTCGGATCATAGCTGGGGGTACTGATTTAGTTCTGGAAATGCGTCAGGGAAACCATCAAGAAATCCAGACGCTGATTGATATCTCACGGATAAAAGATTACAGCCATATTACCCTGGATCGGGAAGATCGTATTCATCTAGGCCCCGCGGTTACTCACAGTCAATGTGTTGCTTCTGATCTAATCCGCAATCATGCGCTACCGCTCGCTCTGGCTTCCTGGGAAATTGGCGCACCACAAATCCGGAATACAGGAACGATAGTTGGCAATCTTGTGACTGCATCACCGGCGAATGATACCATTGTGCCGTTGATCGCGCTAAACGCTGAACTGGTTCTGCAGTCCCTGGAAGGTCAGCGAATTGTTTACCTGAAGGATTTTTATACTGGAGTAAGAAAACACGTATTAAGGTCCAATGAAATTGTCCGGGAGGTGATCATTCCCAAAATGGGTCCTCATCAGCGAGGAGTTTATCTAAAACTTGGACTTCGAAAAGCCCAGGCAATTTCCCTTGTAAACATGGCAGCAATACTTACCATAGAAGGTGATCTGATCAGTGACGCCCGGATAACCCTCGGCGCAGTTGCGCCGACTATAATCCATGCAGAGGAAGCAGAAGAATATTTAATGGGTAAGAAGCTGGCTAGTGAAACCATTGACGAAGCCGCAAATCTAGCAAAGGACGCAGCCAACCCCATCGATGATATCCGGGGATCTGCTGCTTACCGGCAGGAGATCACCCGTGTTCTTGTGAAGAGAGGCTTGACTACACTGTTAAAGGGTGAGCAGGCAAGCCGTCTACCTGAAGACCCTGTCCTGCTGTGGGTTAAAATTAGTGAAACTGACTCAGCTGTTTTAGAAGATAATACACTTGTTTTGGGAAAGGATCCGATCATCACTCAAATCAACGGGAAAGAATATACCTTTGAAAAAGGGCATGAAACAACCTTACTTCACCTATTAAGAGATTATGCTGGCCTGACAGGGTCAAAAGTTGGCTGTGAAGAAGGAGAATGTGGTGCCTGCACTGTCTTCCTGGACGGAAAAGCAGTAATGTCCTGTTTGGTTCCAGCACCGAGGGCTCATCGAGCTCAAATTATCACGGTTGAAGGATTGGCTGATGGAGATCACCTTCACCCGGTTCAGGAAGCTTTCATCGAAGAAGGTGCAGTTCAGTGTGGATATTGTACACCCGGGTTCATCATGTCTGCCGCTAAGCTATTGGAAGAATATCCTCAACCCTCCCAAACTCAAATCCACACTGCGATCTCTGGGAATTTGTGCCGCTGTACTGGTTATTATAAAATTGTCAGTGCAATTGAAAAAGCTAGCCAAAAAGAAGGTGCTTAAATGGGACGATATCAGCAGTACCAAAGGGATATCAAAGATACTAGTGAAGGGGTCCACCCAATCTGGCGGGGAATAGGTTTCTTGTTGATGGGATTGATAGCAATCATGTCTTATGCCGGAGCAAACTTGCTTGTTGAAGCGAATAAAACCAAAGGATGGATAGCTGTCCCAGATGGAATTCAAGGAGGCGCATCATGGGCTCCTGATTTATATGCGGAGTTGATTGTTATGTTTTTCCTGATCATGATTGGGTTTGGAATCATGACCATTGTCTATTCCCTGATATACAAAATCACTCGTCCCCGGGATCTCTTTAAACTCCTGAAATAAAATCCTGCGGGAGGTAACCGGACAAACCCGGCTGCTTTTAGCAAACCAAAATAGCCTGAACCTGGCAGCGTTGGGACAGGACGAGCAATGATAGCAAGGAGAGTCTTCAATTAATTTTTTTGGGCACAAATAACCGGGAACGTGTCCTTAAGATAGAAACCATTAATCTTGTTTTATATATGCCGTTTAATATTCGTTATTACCTGACTTATTTTTGTTACAGTTTTTTCCGATCGAAAGGAACACCGGGAAAATTATCCGTAAAACGGATTTTCCTGCTGTTATTCCTTTTTTTTGTATATCCAATCTGGAATACTTATATTCGCCTTGGATATTATCTTGATTATTTGTTTTTTTCTGAATTTAAACAAGTTCAATATACAGCCCCGGTTTTTATTATCGGAAATTACCGTTCTGGATCTACATTTTTGCACCGATTATTACTTCGTGATCAGCAGTTTACCTGCCTGAAAGCCTGGGAGATATATTTTTCTCCCGCAATAACTCAGCGATGGTTTTTACGCTTACTCAATCGGATCAGCCGTCGAATCGGGAATCCGATAGGAAAATTTGTTGATGCTTTTGATCGATCCCTGAATGATATTTACGCAATGCATAAAACCGGGATGTTTACCTATGAACAAGATTCCCAGGTGTTTTACCATAGCTGGTCCTCCTATAATTTATTTGCAGCGTTTCCTTTTCCAGAATTGGCACAAAAATATATATATTATGATCAGAAGGTTCCAGAAACACAGCGGAGAAAAGAGTTTACTTATTATCGGGATGTTTTAAAACGACATATGTTTCTGCACCCGGGAAAACAATACATCTCTAAGAATCCAGATTTCTCACCTGCTGTTGAAACAATAAAGGAGTTTTTTCCGAACGCGAAATTTATTAATCTTGTCCGGCCTCCAGAGCAAATGATTCCTTCTACGATTAATCTTTGGGCAAATAACTGGCGAGCGTATGGATCCCCTGAAGAATCTTATCCCCTGGTGGATACTCTACAGGAACATGCCAAACATTGGTACCGATATCCTCATGAGCGGTTATCGAAATTACCTCCGGATCGCTATCTGGTGGTTGATTTTGAAAGATTGGTCAGCAATCCGAAAAGGGAAATTGAACGAATCTATAAACAATTCGGATTTGAATTCTCTGACGAATATCATAGAATAATGGAAGAGGAGACAATTAAATCAAGGAATTATACTAGTGGCACTTCTTATTCCCTCTCTGAGATGGGAATAGACATTGAAGAAATTAAACAGCAATATAAATCAATTTTAGAGGGCTACAATTTAAAACCTCCCGGTGAGGGAGGATTATACTGAAACAATCTGAGGGTTATCCTTTATGGAAAGAACCGTACCATATACTGCTTCAGAGGAAGTAGAACTTTATCTCCGGACTTATTATTCGCTTTTGCGGACATCGGATGCTGTCCAGATCCGTACTTTAGAGGAAGTTCACTCCGGAATGAACTCACTGCTTCACCAGCATGCCAGGAATCGTGCTCCCGACATGACTGCCTTTATCTATGCCTTGTTAAGACTTCCAGATTGTATAAGAGAAACCAGAGAGATTGTCCTCGGACAGAGCGGCACGATCTTCCGGGAAGCAGGGATGGGAGATGTCTGGTCCTGGGAACAGGTAAAGGGGAAAGCTCGACGCAGGCGCTGTTTTTTCAACTCGGAAAAACGAATTCTTGCCTGTATCGTCGCCAGTCGGTCGGATATAGACGATGTAATTCCTTTGCTGACTGCCTATCAAATTGAGTGGAATAAACTCCACCGACTGCTGCAGCATCTTCCGGATGATATTGACCTCTCGGAAGCGCATAAACACAGAGATACCTGGTATAACCTTGCGGAAAATTTAATGATGTCTGTTAGCGATCTCACCCGCTGGCGGTCTATCTGCGGGAGTAATTTTGTAAAACGTTTTCAGGAAATCAAAAGTTGTGAGCACTTTTTCCAGGTGCGTTTATTAAACGGCTCATTGATTGAGTACAACCGGGCGACCAATGCCTGGTGGAGTGTTCTTGCTGAGAGAGTACCCGATCTGCTGACCCGTCCGATTTACTTCATATCCAGCAATACTCACAGTTTTGCAAATCTGTTATCCGGGTTTGCCTTACAGAACCAGGAGGAAATAAACCAATATCTCATTGATACGGACCAGCAGGAATTAATTGACGAGTGGAGTCAGATCCAAACTCACAAGGTACCATCCAGCAGGGAAAATTTCTGGTATTACGCATTAAAAAAATATCTCCAGCAACCTGATACAGAAAAGATTTACGACCGCAGAAACGACCATGAAGCTGCCTGCGGTATTCAAAGGGTTAATAGTGAACACTCCTTTGATGTGGATGCTCAAGTCATCCGTATCTCAGAACTTATACCGGAGTGGATGGATGAACGAGTTATTAGTGATCTGGGCGATCTGGGATTTTTAAAAAATAGCAATGCGCTGATCTTGAATATTGATTACCCACTGGGACTGGCTGCGTATAACATTCTGATAGAAGTGGCTGAAAATGCTGGAAAAGTCCTGGGTGTTTACAGTCTAGGAAAAGCAGCAACACTGAATGGTGTGGTTGGTGATGTCATGATCCCCTATGTGGTTCATGATGAACACTCGAGAAATACCTATTTATGTCCTAGAGCGTTTGAAGCCAGGGATGTGAGGCCCTATTTAGTCTACGGGACGGTGCTTGACAATCAAAAAGCGGTAACTGTCCGGGGAACATTCCTCCAAAACCGGTCATATATGGATGTCTTTTACCGGGAAGGGTACACCGGCATTGAAATGGAATCAGGCCCCTATCTTTCTGCTGTATATGAAATGTTCCGCCCAACCCGCCATCCGATAGATGAAATTGTAAATCTGGATCGGGCACCATTTGACCTGGGTATACTCCATTATGCATCTGATCGTCCCCTGAGTAAAGGAAAAAATCTTGGTGCCGGCACACTTTCTTATTATGGGATGGATCCGACCTACGCCTGTACATTGGCGATTATCCGAAGGATCTTTACGTTGGAAAAAAAACGACTGATGGATTCAAAGTAGGGAAGGTATAGATATAATGGAAGGTTTGCATATTAACTCAATTGGAAAATCTTATCAACGGATCGATGCGTTAGGTAAGGTTACCGGCAAGACTGAATATTCAGGTGATTTGAACCGTCCTAATCAGCTTTACATGAAAATCCTCTTTGCAGGGCGCCCCCATGCCCTTATTAAGTCCATTGAAAACCAACAGGCGTTGGCACTGGATGGAGTTGTTCTGGTCTTAACCGCAGCAGATGTTCCGGTCAATGAATATGGATTGCAGGTTGCTGATCAGCCCGTTTTGTGCGGCCCCGGTTCTGGCATCCCCTATGCTGACCGGGTCCGATTTATCGGTGACCAGGTTGCAGCAGTAATAGCAGAATCAGAAGAAATTGCATCTGCAGCTTGTGATTTAATCGAGGTGGAGTATGAGGATCTTCCCTCAGTTTTGGATCCTTTTGAGTCGCTCAAAGAGGGTGCTATATTGCTGCATCCGGAGCAGGAATCAAATATTTATGAATCCTACCGGATTCGAAAAGGTGATATAGAGAAAGCCTTCCAGGACGCTGAACTAATTATCGAGAGTGAATATAATACACCTGTCCAGGAGCATGCCTATCTTCAACCGGAAGCCGGATTTGCTTATTTTGATGATCAAAACCGGATCACAGTAGCCGCTGGTGGGCAGTGGGCGCATGAAGAACAGGAGCAAATTGCTCATTCATTAGGAGTAGATCTGGACCAGGTGCGGGTAATTCACCCTGCAATTGGTGGTGCTTTTGGTGGCCGGGAAGACATTTCTGTTCAAATTGTCCTGGGTTTGGCTGTAGACAGGCTGCGTGAACAGGGTATTAACCGGCCGGTGAAAATTGTCTGGTCCCGGGAAGAATCGATCATTGGACATCATAAACGTCATGCATATCATATTAAAACCCGCTGGGCTGCAATGCGAGATGGAAAGCTGACCGCAGCTGAAGTGGATATTACAGCGGATGGCGGGGCGTATATGTACACCTCGAACAAAGTGCTTACAAACGCAACCATCAACTGTACCGGGCCCTATGATATTCCCAATATTAAAGTTGATGCCAGGGCAGTAGCAACCAATAATGTCCCTGGAGGTGCCTTCCGCGGGTTCGGTGGTCCCCAGGGCACTTTTGCGGCGGAAAGCCAGATGAGTAAATTGGCAGAAGCGCTGGATATGAATCCGGTGGAATTTCGTCTGAAAAACACACTAACAAAGGACTCGTTGTCCTCGGTTCAATCTCCTTTACCGGGGTTGGTAAATGTCTCACAGGTATTGGAGCGCTGTGCGGAGGAATCTTACTGGAAGAAGAATGGGGGAAAATGGATAGTTCAGAAAAAGGAATCCCGGAAGAGCAGCGGTGTTTATAAGAGGGGAATAGGATTTGCCTGTGGTCTTAAGAATATTGGTTTTTCTGCGGGTTATCAAGAGAACGCCTGGGCGACAGTTGAGCTTCATGGCACTAATGAAATTGAGGAAGTGATTGTTCGCCATGCTGCTGCGGAAGTAGGGCAGGGTACCCATACCGCAATCATGCAGATGACTGCTGATGCTGTTGGAGTATCATTTGACAAAGTGCGTCTAATCAGTGCTGATACGGGAGAAACGCAAGATTCGGGAAGTGTATCTGCATCTCGGATGACATTCATGGCTGGTAATAGTGTTATTGGAGCAGCAATCAGCGCTTTAGAAAAGTGGAAAAATGAGGAAAGGCCGGCAATAGCAGCTTATCAGTACCTGGCGCCGAAAACGACCAAATTTGATCCTGAAACCGGGGCATCTACTCCTAACTTTGCCTACGGGTATGTTGCCCAAGCCGTTGAAGTTGTAGTTGATACGGAAACTGGACAAATCACTGTTGAGAATATCGTTTCAACACATGATGTTGGCCGGGCAATTAACCCAGACCAGGTTGTAGGGCAAATTGAAGGGGGAGTCATTCAGGCTCTCGGGTATGTCCTAACTGAGAACTTTATTCAAGAAGGCGGCTTTGTTAAAACCAGCAAACTGTCAACTTATTTGATCCCGACTATTCAGGATATACCTCAGACTCTCAAATCAGTAGTAATGGAAAATCCCGATCCGAACGGTCCCTGGGGTGCCCTGGGAATGGCAGAAATGCCCTTTATTTCGCTGGCGCCTGCGGTTACAGCAGCAGTGCATGATGCAATTGGAATCTGGTTTGACGATTTTCCATTAACCCCAGAACGTGTTTTACGGGGCTTGGGGAAGATCTAGAATTCACAGGCAGCATACACAAATGTCCTATTGTAACGGTAAGGCATTTAAACGATTTTTATACAAATCCTTCATCAAGAATAAAGGCACGCATTATAGATTAACATCAAAAAGGTTAGGAGTCCTTTTACTGTCCCTAGTGATCTATCTTCCGGCCGAAATTTTAATTTGGTCTGGATTGCTGCTTGATGAGATATTCTATCCCACGTATCATGAGATTAAAATCAAACAGCCTGTTTTTATCATCGGTAATCCGCGCAGCGGCACAACTTTTCTACAGCGGTTATTAGCAAAGGACTCTCACTCTTTTATCTCCATGAGGACCTGGGAGATTTTCGGCGCTCCATCAATCCTGATGAGAAAGATTTTTCACATTGCGGCAAAAATTAGCCGGGCAATCGGTGTGCCGATCTCAAAAAGAATAAAGAGACTAGAACGCCTCTGGCAGGAAAGCGACGCAATTCACAGGTTGGCAATTCGTGCTCCGGAAGAGGATGAGAACCTTTTGATACATATCTTTTCCACTATGAAAATCTGGTCCTTTGCTGCTATGCTTGATGAAGCATATCCCTATATATATCATAATGAAAAGATTTCTCTGGGAGATAAACAGCGGATAATGGATTTTTATGAGAGCTGTATCCAAAGGCATTTGTTCGATCATGGGGGAGTTGAAAAACATTACCTTTCCAAGAATCCTAACTTTTCACCTATGATAGATACACTTCTGACGAAATTTCCAGATGCAAAATTTATTTATCTGATTCGCAACCCTCTCGATGCAGTTCCTTCGCATATCAGCTTGAAAGAAAGAGAGTGGCAAATGCTGGGATCTCCCCTGGAGGAATATGCCTGCCAGGATTTTATTTTGGATGCATCTGAGTATTGGTACAACTATCCTTTACAGAAACTCAAAGAACTTCCTGAGAATCAGGCAATTGTTGTGATGTTTGACGATCTGGTTTCAGACGCTGAGGATACCGTGAAAAGGATTTATGATCGTTTTGGATTAACGGTATCGCCTGGGTATCTTAAAATTTTGCTGCGGGAAACTATCCGGGCCAGGAATTATCAAAGTCAGCATGAATATTCGCTTTCAGAGATGGGTGTTAACCGGGAGCAGCTGAAGGAACGGTTTAAAGATGTCATGTTGGAATTTGACTATCACTGATAAGGTTGAAACGCAGAGTTAGGATAAGAGATGAAGATAGTATTTACTTCGATATTTCGACCAGGTTTGGGGGGAGGAGCGGGCAGGGTTGCCCATGAATTAGCCAGTCAATTTGCTCTGGAACATGATGTGGTCATGATCTGCCCTGCAGATAAGACCGGATATGAGAAGAGAGAAGAAGGTTTAAGTGTGTTTGGTATCCGCAGCGCTGGAGATGATGAGTTTCACATGCCTGACCTGTCCGCCAGAACGGTTGGGGAGGTCTTTGATTTCCTGGATGAATATCACCCTGATATAGTCCATGCACATGATCCTGCTCTTATTGGGCTGATCGGGCAGGTTTGGGCTAGAATGAATTTAGTGCCCTTTGTCCATACTGCGCATATTTTACCTTCAAAAGCATTGGATTTTGGAATGGTAGATGCTATAAATTTCCGGTTATTGAAGAGCTCTCTCAGCGAGGCTGTCATTTATAGTGTTTTGAATAATTTCTATTTAAACTGTGATGCATTGATCGCCCTTAATCAATCGGCTTTGGAATCCATCCGGGAATTTGGGTTCCATGGCCCTATCTTTGTAGTTCCAAATGGAAGAGACTTAAAACATTACTCTCGTTGTAAAAACGCAGACAATACAATAGAACAGAAATTACTGGTTTTTATCGGGTTCATGAATAAACGGAAAAACCAGGCTTATTTGCTGAAAACGCTTAAGGAACTCCCGGCAAACTACATCCTGCGGTTGATCGGGAAACCTCTTAACCCCGAATATCTAAATGAGATGGAAGAATACTGCCGTGAACACAATCTTAAGAATGTTGAATTTATAGGACAAGTTGAATATGATCAAATTCCGGATTACCTGGAGGGGGCACATGTTTTTCCATCTGCCTCAAAAATGGAAGTCCAGAGTTTGGTTGTGATCGAAGCGCTGGCATCCGGAACGCCAGTTGTGGGATTATCAAATGAAACCATCGATGAGTTGATTGATGACAAAGTTGGTGCCTGGCTGGCTAAGGATAAAGAACCGGATGAC
>CAZHHT010000017.1:0-16992 GCA_964532455.1 uncultured Anaerolineales bacterium | reverse complement strand
GCCAAGCAGATAGAACGAATCTGTAATTTGCCAGCTGATGAGTACCAGGTCATGTGCCAGACCGCTAGAAAACGGGTTGCTCATCTTGACTGGTCCAATATTGTTTATTCCACTGCTGAAGCATACCGGGAAATTCTTAAAACCAAACCTACAAGATCTGACGATGAAAGTGATATGCTAACCAGCCTGGTTTCTTTTCTGGCCATGGGCGATGTTAGAGATTATCTACTGGATGCGATAGAGGAAACCAGACAAAGCCCGGGAGCGGAATCAAGTCTGCTGCCGCGGGTGAAAGTTCCTTCAGCTATCAAATCCTGGATCCGGGTACCATCTTCTACCTGGTTGATTTCAGGAGTTACCATTTTGGTCTCAGCATTCGGTTACCTGTTTATGAAAGGCCGGGGGAAAAAGAAGAAATAGGTAACCTTTGTTATCCTGTAAATCACCAGCACCATCTGTTCCTGCTGGTGATTTGTATTGAATCAGTCTATAAATTATTTCCTGACATCCAGGGCAGATGTAGGGAACTTGTTGTATAATGGTAAATTGGTGAAAATTTGCAGTTATATTAGGAATTCTAATGCCATCGGAAAGATAGTTGAAGTTCTCAGCGGCAGGAATAAGGCAATATTTTATTGGGAGTGAATCATGGATGACTTTTTAACTAGAGGGTCTATTAAGGATCTTGATCCGAAATTGTATGAGTTGATTCAGATTGAGGAAGAACGACAATACAGGAGACTAATATTAATCCCCAGCGAGAGCATGACGCCAAAAGCGGTCAAAAGAGCCCTCGGATCCGGTTTTCACAATATCTATGCTGAGGGATATTCATTTGATCTGACCGGGGGGTTATCTGAAGAAGAATTGTTTGATTACGATAAGCTGTTAACTGAATATCGGCGTTACTCTGATGACCGATACTATAAGGGAGTTGAGTATGCGGATATTCTAGAGGGAATCGCCGGGCAGCGTGTAGCCCAAGCCTTCGCAGCAAATGGGAAAACAGCCCTTGATATTTATGTCAATGTCCAGCCGCTGTCAGGTGGACCTGCCAATAATGCGGTTTATCATGGATTGGTCAAGCTTGGGGATACAGTAATGGGGATGAATCTGCTGCACGGTGGGCATTTATCTCACGGTTCCAGGGTAAATCGCTCCGGAGAATACTATAACATTGTCTCTTACTCTGTGGACCCCGAGACAGAATTAATTGACTATGATGACGTTGAAAAGCTTGCTTCCCAGCACAGACCCAAAATGATCATCGCCGGGGTTTCCTCTTATTCCTGGCAGTTGGATTGGGCTCGTTTCCGGGAGATTGCAGACAAAGTGGGGGCATATCTATTAGCTGATATTTCCCACGTCGCAGGATTGGTAATTGCAGGTGAATATCCTTCCCCAATTGGACATGCTCATATTATTTCCTCTACTACTCATAAGACTCTACTCGGTCCCCGGGGAGCAATCCTGATGAGTACTGACCTGGATATTATCAAGGCTATTGATCGGGCTGTTTTCCCTGGAGAGCAGGGCGGACCGCACGTTAATGTCTTTGGAGCGATGGCAATCGCCTTTAAGCTGGCTCAGACAGATAAACAAAAAGACTTGATGAAGCAAATCGTAAAGAACTGCAAAGTTCTTAACGACCGTTTGGAAGAGCGTGGATTCAAGATACCTTTCGGCGGAACAAATACACATCTGACAAATATTGATACAAAGTCCGTGAGGGGTAAAGATGATGCCTGGTTGAGCGGAGATCTTGCCGCCAGAATTCTGGATATTGCTGGAATCGTCACCAATCGCAATACCATTCCCGGTGATGTGTCTGCTCTGCATCCATCAGGGGTGAGGTTAGGTACCCCCTGGATTTCCCAGAGGGGATTTAAGGAGAAAGAGACTATAGCCCTGGCGGATATCATTGCTGATATTTTGTTCTCCTGTGAGCCATATTATCAGGGTAGGGCTTTACGCGCCAAAGTTGATTTCAAAATCCTGGAGGATGCTAAACTTAAAGTCCGGGATCTGGCGGAAAGCGCCGGGATCGATTACAAACCCAAGAAACATGGATATCCCCATTTTTATTACCTGGATGATGAGGTAGACGAAGGAAAGATAACCTCTTCATATATTATCAGCGGAGAGAAATCGAGAGAATTTTTAGATTACATAGTCAGCAGTGATATAGAAATGCTTGAGTGTGGAATGAATCAGCCGGCGATTCTATACACAACGGAAGGGAATGTTCCTGCCATGATTACCTGTGATGAACTGCAGAGTTTCCACCTTACAGTGTCTGCAGAAAAATCAGGATTAGTTTTGACCTGGCTCCGGGCTGTCTCAGATGGTTATGTGCAGGTAGATGAAGATATATTAAGAAAAATCCCCGGACCGGTTATTGTCCGCGAATCCGACAGGGAGTATGACTCCCTTGTTGAAGGTGATCCCTACGGTAAAGATAAGCCATTTTACCTGGGTATGGAGGAGGGTGAGGGGGAAGCCTTGCCTGATTTTGTCTGGAATGAACCTGATGATCCGCCAATCAGGAAAACTGCGCTCTACGATCTTCATGTGGAACTGGGCGCCCGAATGGTTCCATTTGCTGGTTGGGAAATGCCGGTTCGCTATGATTCTGTTCTGGAAGAGCATAATGCAGTTCGCGAAAATGCGGGATTATTTGATGTCACCCATATGGGTGTTTTCCAGGTAGAAGGACCGGATGCTATGGCATTTTTAGACAGCGTTGTGGGGAATGGTATTTCGTCTCTGAAAATTGGAGAATCTGCTTATTCCCATTTTTTGGATCCTGATGCGAATGTCCTTGATGATACGCTGATCTACCGCCGGAGAGATCTGGAATACATGATGGTTGTCAATGCTTCCAATGATGCCAAAGTATGGAAATGGCTCAATGAGGTCCGGGAAGGATCTGTTAAGGTGGATAACCATCGTCCCTGGGCAAAAGTTTATGGGAGGAGAACCATCCTGCGAAATCTGCGGAATCCAAATGAAGGTAGTGAGCAGTTGGTTGACCTGGCTTTACAGGGTCCCCGTTCAAGGGAAATCCTGTTAGCGTTAGGATTTAACGCAAATGATGAGCGTAAGATAAATCATTTAAGATGGTCAGAATTGTGTGAAGTTACTAGCGAAGAATATAATCTGGTCGTCTCCCGAACAGGTTATACCGGGGAACGAAAAGCATTTGAAATCTTTGTCCACCCTGACAAGGTTGAGTCATTGTTTAGAAAACTTCTGGAGGTTGGTAAATCCTTTGGTCTTAAACCCTGCGGATTAGGTGCCCGGGATTCTCTCCGGACAGAAGCCGGACTGCCCCTGTATGGATATGAAATGGCAGGAGAATTGAATATTGGTGTTGGGGGAGCAGGTTTTGGATCCTATGTAAAAATCAATAAACCCTGGTTCATCGGCAGAGATGCTTACCTGGCGCAGGAAAGGAAAAGAGAGAATGCTATTGCCCGCTTCCGGTTCAGTGAAAAGCGAGTCCGAAAAGCTCATTTTGGAGATCCGGTGATGGACGAGCAGGGACGGGTGATAGGTAAAGTTACCAGCTGCGCAAATGATAGTGAAGGGTATTTTCTTGGTCAGGCATTCGTCAATAAACGCCATTCCCAAAAAGGAACCTTGGTATACATCTATCAGGATGTGTCAAAACGAAAGGGGACAAGTCTCTCTGATTTAAGTTATGGGGAGCGGGTCGCGTTACCGGATACGGCTACAATCTTACGACGATTCCCACGGTTGTAAGAATTAGATCTAACCCTGAATAAAAGAGGAGAGCTGCACCGTAAAGTCCCAGGTGCAGACCTCCAAGCACGCTAGAGCAGGAGCCCCAGCTCCTGCGGATAAAACGTCCGGGAGAGCTGACCCTCTCCCTCGAGCGGTAAAACTGGCCAGCTCCTGCGAACCAGATGCCCGGGAGAGCTGATTCTCTCCCTCGAGCGGTAAAACTGGTCAGCTCCTGCGGACCAAGTACCCGGGAGAGCTGGCGCTCTCCCTCGAGCGGTGAAACTGAAATCACACTTACACGAATATTTCCCGGATGTCATCAATAGGAATGATACAAGGAAAATTGGTTATATAAAAACATGCACTGGACCATGGATACTCTTCAGGACAATTGCAAATTTTCCAGGGAAACCGACATGGATTTTGATGAATATAATCAATTTTTTGTTCTAGGAAACTAAATGAATATATTTCCTTAGCGACATAGCCATCTTCCCATATTTTATTGCTTGAAGATCCTTGTTTTACCGTGTGATGATATCTATGAATCCTGTCCGCTGATAAGCTTTTCATATTTCTCATGAAACCAGCTAGAGGTACTTGATTGGAAAATTTCGAAATGAAGTGAATATGGGTAGGCATAATCACGAACGAATATAAAGTTAGATATTTTTGCCTTCGGTAGCAATCGAATATATCAAGGATGATTTGTTTAGTTACATTATCCTTGAAGATTGTAGAATGCAGATGAGTTGATGTTGTAATGAAGTAGAGGGCTTGCGGAGAAAATTCGGGTTTCCATTTCGTCATATAACCCCCTACATGGAAATAATTTGTGATTAATTATTATTTTTAACATAAACCGTGGAGGATTGACTCTTTCCCTCCAAGCGCGCTAGAGCAGGAGAGCCAGCTCCTGCGGATCAAACGCCCGGGAGAGCTGACTCTCTCCCTCGAGCGGTGAAACTAGCCAGCTCCTGCGGATCAAACGCCCGGGAGAGCTGACTCTCTCCCTCGAGCGGTGAAACTAGCCAGCTCCTGCGGACCAAGTACCCGGGAGAGCTGGCGCTCTCCCTCGAGCGACCTAATAGCGGTCTCCCCTCCCTTGAGCGGTAACTTTATACTGAATACACTAATGGTCTGTATCCCTAAATGTATTCTATTGTTCCCATAAATTAAAATCTTTCAAGTTTGATTGACCAATAAACTCACGCAGGAGGGAGTTATCCGGGATCATATTAATATCCAGGGGGAGGAACCATTCCAGGAAGGCAAGCAACCTTTTGGCTTCAATCCTTGCTCGTGTACTGTGGGGGACCTGTCTGAGGATCGGTTCAGCTAAGGGTTTGAGGGCAGCCATTTCGTATACCAGGGCAGAGTTGAACGTGGCATCCGCATTATCCTGGAAGGGGAAAATATTCTGCTTTTCACCCCGCCGGACGGATTCCCAGCGATCGATTGTTTCCATGGCGGAATATCCCCGTTCTTTGGCATCCCGAACGATTCTGCGGATCAGCCGGGTGTCAGTCGTTGAAACACGATTATGGCGGTCGAGGTTCAATTGTGTCAAGGCAGAAATATAGATCCGGTATGCGCTGGATTGTGGAAAATCTGGCAGTAAATCTGGGTTTAGGCCATGGATACCTTCCAGAATGATAATCTGCCCCGGACGAAGCTGAACTGTATCCCCTTCGCCGCTTTCCCCGGATTGAAAATCATAAGAAGGCATCTGAACAGCCTCACCGGCGATCAACTGCAGAAGATCCCGAGATAACCGCTTCCGGTTAACCGCGTCCAGAGCTTCAAAATTCCACTCGCCATATTCATCTTTTGGCGTGTGCTCTCTATTCACAAAGTATTTATCAATTTCCAGCGGGAAGGGAGAAATCCCCCTCGCCAGGAGCTGGATTGTCAGCCGTTTAGAAAATGTTGTTTTTCCTGAAGATGATGGACCTGCAATCAGGATGACGTTAATATTTCCAGCCCTTTCCTCTATTTGGGCTGCTATCTCAGTGATATGTTGTTCGTGAAGTGCTTCAGAGACCAGGATCAATTTCCGGATCTGGCCCTGAGCAATGGAGTCGTTTAAAGCGCCCACGTTATCGATTCCTAGTCGGTGCAGCCATCCACCATAACGTTGAAAAACGTTCGTCAGGGTGTAATACTTGGGAACCGGCTGGAGAACTGTCGGGTTCTTGCGGCGTGGAAAGCGGATAATAAATCCGTCGTCCATCAAAATCAAATTAAACCATTTTAAGTAGCTGGTAGATGGAACCATGTATCCGTGATGGTAATCGAGATGTTCTCCTAACTTGTATAAAGTTAGATAATCCTTCTTCCTGTAGGAAAGCAGGCGGACTTTATCCTTATATCCCCTTTTATCAAAATACTCTAATCCTTCCTGAAGGGAAACCTTTATTCTTTCAAAACGGATGTTTTCTTTGACCAACTGACGCATGCGTTCTTCAAGCTGGATCAATTCCTCCACAGTGAGGGGTGATCTCCTGTATACCTGGCAGAAATATCCCCCTGAAGTAACAGAGTGATCGATGGTTAGGATGGCATCTTGGTAAAGTTCGTAAAAGGCGCGTTCAAGTAAAAAAGTTAATGAGCGTCGATAAAATCGCATCCCATCGGAATCCTTCATTGTGATCGGATGAACTTCAGCATCCATCATTACCGGGTAAGATAGTTCAGTTAATTTGCCATTAACTATCGCGCCCATAATCGGAGCCAAATCCCTATCCTGCAGGATTGAAAAATAATCTTCCAGGGTGCTGCCCCTGGGACCTGAAATTACCTCCCCATTGGAGAGATGAATTTCCACATCTTTCCGGGGTGACACAAATTTAATGTCCTGTCCGCTGCTCATATTATCCAACCTGAATCTAAATAATTTACTCTGGTACTATTTTATCATTTCTGACTGGACACCTAGAAGCCTGATCATGACAAATCTGATAGACATGTTTTGGATCAAAAGAGGGTTGGTCTAAAAAGTAGTCATTAACATTTTCTCTGCAATCTGCACCGCAATAAATAGCTGCTGGCAGGAATAACTATCTGCACCATGATCATAATCTTCCTTAAAGGATTGTGCCAACCACTTTTTGTTTAGTAACTTTATTCCCATAAATTTTTCTTTAGGTGTTATTTCTATATCTTTGGGATTCACCACTTTTATCAAATATTTCATGCTCGGGCTGAGATTATTGCGAAGCTTTTCAACGGGTTCGGGATTATACATTATGGAGGGGCGATCGTATATCGAGTTATGGACTTTCGACTGCTCTTGCAGGATGCTTCGCGAAAGTCGTAAAAGGCCAAATCAAGAACCTACCCGGCGAAGCATTTACAGGCTGCTGCGAATTTTCGAAGCATCCTGAGCGGAGAAGGGTAATCGCCGGCTAAAATAGTGGGTGTTGGATCATATGATTTCATATTCGTCTGGCGTCTGTTTTGCTTGTCCAGCTTAGATGAAGGGATAATCGCTCTATTTTATTTGGGTTTGGGTTAAATGCAAAGGGGCTGTGCCTATCACTTTTGGCCAGCCCGTTTATTTGATGCGCTGAAGATTATGAATATTAGTAATCTTCTGGAAGTTGAGTCTTTAGAATTAGCTCTTTGGCTGCCTTGACTTCATCCAGACGCCTAAATGGTGCCTTGGTCGGGGCATTATGCAGGATGTCCGGATCATTTTTTGCCTCATTGGCTATTTGCAGCAATGTGTCTGCAAACGCATCCAGGGTTTCTTTGGTTTCGGTTTCCGTGGGTTCAATCATCAGTGCTTCATGAACAATCAGCGGGAAGTAGTTTGTGGGAGGATGGAATCCAAAGTCAATTAAGCGCTTTGAGATATCTAGTGCCCGGATACCAGGAGCATCTTCCCATTTCCCTTCAGCGACAAATTCATGCATGCACATCCGCTCATAGGGGATATGATAAACATCTTTGATCCGAGCTTGGATGTAATTTGCATTCAGAACTGCATGGATTGCTACGTCCTTGAGTCCATTTTTGCCCAATGTAAGCAGATAGGTAAATGCTCTGACGATGATGCTGAAGTGACCATGGAAGGATTTCACCCTTCCAATTGTCTGTTCCGGATTTATCAGATCGTAGAACGCTGGATTGTCTTCATCACCTGCGGATGTCATGACCACCAGTGGTGCTGGCAGAAAATCCGCCAATTCTTTTATTACACCAACGGGACCAGAACCCGGTCCGCCTCCGCCGTGGGGAGTTGAAAATGTTTTGTGCAGGTTAAAATGCATTACATCAATACCCATATCGGCTGGTTTGTAAATTCCCAAGAGGGCATTCATGTTTGCCCCATCACCATACACCAGTCCGCCAGATTCGTGAACAAGCTGGCAGGCTTTGATTATATTTTCATCGAAGAGACCCAAGGTGTTGGGGTTGGTGATCATTATCCCCGCCAGCGTGTCGTCACATTCGGCTTTTAAAGCGTCAAGGTTGATATTTCCCCTGTCATCTGATGGCAGTACAACAATCTTCATCCCGCTCATTGCTGAGGAAGCAGGATTAGTGCCGTGGGCAGAATCCGGAACAAGCATCTTGTTCCGTTTTGTATCTCCCCGTGATTGGTGATAGGCCCGGACAATCAACACGCCGGTCAGCTCACCATGGGCACCGGCAGCAGGCTGGAGAGATACTGTGTCAAATCCGCTGATTTCTGACAGCCATCGTTGGGTTTCATGCATCAATCCTAATGCACCCTGGACCGTTTCAACCG
Source organism: uncultured Anaerolineales bacterium (assembly GCA_964532455.1). Lineage (GTDB taxonomy): Bacteria > Chloroflexota > Anaerolineae > Anaerolineales > UBA11858 > B10-G9. Next base: position 8,489 of record CAZHHT010000017.1, on the reverse strand, counting down.
GTTGAAGGGGGTGAATTTGACTGAATCCAGGAAGACGGGCAGTCTCCTCATTAATTTTGGGATTGTACTTCATAGTGCAGGAACCCAGTGGGTATAATCCAATATCAACAGAGTAATTCAATTGTGAAATTTTGGTAAAGTGCCGGATGACTTCGTTTTCAGGTACCTCTGGAAGAGGTAGTTCTTCTCGTAAAAAATCTTTGGGCAACTCAGACAAAGGAACATCAGGTGCCGGGAAACGGATACCTTTACGATTGGGTCTGGATAGTTCAAAAATAGTAGGTTCAGTCATGAGTTTCCTCCTCCAGAACATCAACCATGAAATCAATTTCTGAGCGGGAATTCATTTCAGTGACCGCTACAAGCAGTTCATGGGTCAGATCGGGATAATCCTGACCAAGATCGTACCCCCCGAGGATATCATGAGCCAGCAGCAGCTGATTGATTTCTGCTGCTGGGAGAGGGCAGTGGACCATAAATTCATTGAAGAATGATTGGACAGGATTGACCATAAATCCCGGTACCGTACTGATACGTTCAGCTGCATAATGGGCTTTGTGGTAATTCAGTTTAGCCAATTCCTGCAGGCCATTTTTTCCCAACAAGCTGAGATAAACCGTAGAAGCCAGGGCGATTAATCCCTGGTTAGTGCAGATATTTGAGGTTGCCTGTTCTCGCCGGATATGTTGCTCACGGGTACTCAGGGTCAAGACATAACCACGCTGTCCTTGGGTATCAACAGTTTCTCCAGCAAGACGGCCGGACATTTTTCTGACATACTGGTTTTTTGTAGCAAATAACCCCAGATAAGGTCCGCCAAAAGCCATCGGGATTCCCAGGGGCTGACCTTCCCCAGTGACAATATCTGCGTCAAATTCACTCGGTGGTTTAATCAAACCCAAAGCGATGGGATGAATATGAACCGAAAAAAGAGCCTTTTCTGCATGGGCAGCTTCAGAAAGTTTTGTCAGGTCAAAGATTCTGCCGAAGAAATCCGGGTATTGAACCAGCACCAGCGCGGTCTGATCATCGATTAGTGGAATCAGTTCATCTGGACCGGCTTCAGGCTTCAGGTTTTCCCCGATTATCTCCAGGTTCATTCCCTTCATGTAAGTATGAATAGTATCTCGATATTGAGGATGAACAGTGGGGGAGAGGATTATTTTTTTACGGCGGCCCCTGAAATTATGGTATGCCATGTTGACTGCTTCTGCCACGGCGGTTGCGCCGTCATAATGTGAAGCGTTAGCGACATCCATTCCAGTCAGGGCTGCGATTAAACTCTGATATTCAAAAATTGATTGCAGTGTGCCCTGGGAAATTTCAGGTTGGTAGGGCGTATATGCAGTGTAAAACTCGCTGCGCTGCAGTATTGAATCGACTGCAGCTGGTATATAGTGATTATATGCTCCTGCTCCAAGGAAGGAAATCAATTCCTGGGGTGTTTCATTTACCGAAGAGATGTATTGCAGTTCATCCAGAGCTTCCATCTCGGTGATGCCTTCAGGCAGGGCTAACTTTGGGAACTTTCCCTCATCAGGCAGACACTGGAATAAATCTTCCACTTTGTCCACTCCAATAGTTTTGAGCATAGCCTCTCTGTCAGCCTGGGTATGTGATGTGTACATATCAGGTCCTTTTAACAAAATAAATAGAAACAACATCAGCAGTTAAGCGAGTTGCTTCAGTTTCCGGGAAAAAAATTAATGGTCTCTTTCCAGGTTTTTATAAGCTTCTGCGTCCATAAGGCTGTCCAGCTCACCAGGATCGGATACCTTGATTTTAATCAACCAGGCTTCTCCAAATGGATCCTCGTTGATTAATTCCGGGGAATCCACTAGCGTTTCATTGATAGCCAAGATTTCTCCGCCTACCGGCATGTAGATATCTGCAGCAGCTTTAACGGATTCAACTACAGCACAGGTTTCCCCCATCCCTAATGTATCTCCCTCAAATACGACAATTTCAACAAATACAACATCAGAAAGCTGGTCTTGGGCGTAGTCTGTGATTCCCACAGTGGCAAACTCATCTTCAACACGGATCCACTCATCATTTTTTGAGTATTTCAACTCAGCTGGTGCTTTCATATTTTGCTCCTTTGTCCAATAATTATGATCTGAGTGCCTGAATTAATTAAAGAGCACACGCAAAGGGATCGGCGTGTGCCTCTGTCTTGGGACCTGAGAGATTTTTGTTCCTTAGGTGTCCGGGGACTATCCAGCGGGTCTGAAGTGCTAGGTCCATCTACCTGAGAGTTTCATCTACTGCATGCCTTTTTCGACAGCAGACTTGCCCCTTCGGCGCCCTAACATGGGACTCTCCACTGCATTTGATTAATTAAGTTGGGATCATTATACCAAAAGTTTTCCAGACTGCGATAGGCCTGATCGCCCCGCCAGTTAGTAACTGGGAGGTTCAACAATTAACTATATTGAACTATTCGTTTTGGGGAAGAGCGAGTTCTTCAGTTTTATGCCGGCGGACTAGGTTTTTTACATGGGCCAGCAAGGTGTAGGATGAGACAGGCTTGACGAGATAATCATCTGCGCCAAGATTTAATGTTTTTGTGATGATTTCAGATGACTCTATTGCTGATATAATTAAAATTGGTGTTCTGGTCATTTCCCTGATCGCTGTACACAGCTGCCAGCCGTCCATTTCTGGCATGAGTAAATCAAGAATGATAAGGTCAAGCATGACCCGCTGGACAATATCCAGGCTTTCTTTGCTGGAATTTGTTGTTATAACATGATAATCCTTTGACATCAGCAGCTTCTTAAATACTGCTGCAGTAGAGGGATCATTATCGATAACTAATATTGATGGATCATTATATGGGTAATTGGTATTCATAAGTGGTTGTATTACAACATAAATCCATAAAGATGTAAACAGAAATGACTTTACAGCCAGCTAACAAAATGAAAAATTCAGATATTAACAACGATAAGAAATTACAATCCGGGCTTTATTGCAGTTTTGATTTGAAATCAACCAGAAAACCAGCAATGGCGTTATAATACACGCAAGAACATGTAGGCAGCATCATCAAACATCGGTATTTTTAAAAAACATCAGAAATTGCAGGTTTTTCCTAAAATTATGGGAGATCGCACACTTTCAGGTAAAGCGTTTATCAAAACGCTATTTGAGCTAAGCAGCTTGATTTTACAATCAGATAATGTTTCTGAGGTGATACCAACTCTGATTGACCTCTCTAGGAAAATAGTTATTTTTGATAATTTTGTGATTTACCTGAAAGAAAATGCTGACATGCGCCCAATCTATGCCAGATCTGTCGGCAGGGGACGTTCAAAGGAAGCTGATGTTGCCTGGGGGGAGAACTTCGTTGAAAAAATTCTTAAAGAGGACCGGTTAATTGTCCATCAGGATATTATCAAAGGTCCTGAGGATGACCGATTAAAAACACCATTCTATATCGGCATCCCATTACAACATGGTAAAAAACGTGTTGGAGTTATGGTTATGATCCGATTTGGAGGTCCTGAGTATTCTGATCAAGATCGCCAAACTTGCCAGTTTGTAGCAGATCATATTGCTCAACTTCTGGAACGGGATATTTTGGTCAGCACGATAAATAAAATTGAAGTTAACCAAAGAATGTGGAAAATGCAGGAAAACTTTGTTGCCACAGTCTCTCACGATCTCAGAACTCCGCTGGGATTTATTAAAGGGTATACAACAACCTTGCTGCGGGAAGATACAAATTGGGACGTGCCTACTTACCGGGAATTTCTGGGTATTATTGATGATGAGGCAGATCGTTTACAGGAATTAATCGATAATTTGCTCGATTCCTCCCGACTCCAATCCGGCACCCTGCAAATGAACTTGCAAACTGTACAGCTGGATGTGGTGCTGCGGGATATGATCCAGCGTTCTCAGTTGAGAGATATTAATGCAACCATCGATCTGGAAATTGAAAAACAGGGAGTAATGGTCAAAGCCGATCCAATGCGTTTGGGGCAGGTGTTTGATAATTTAATTAATAATGTCACAAAATATGCACCGGGTTCGAGAATAGTCGTGAAACTGATGGAAGATGAAGAAAATGCAATTTTTGAAGTAATAGATGATGGACCAGGGATCGATGAAGATCATCTTGAAAAAATATTCCAAAGGTTCTATCGGATTCCAGAAACCCGTATGTCTGTACGCGGCAGCGGGTTGGGGTTATATATTTGCCGTCAAATCATCGTAGCGCACAATGGGAAGATTACTGCAGAATCGGAGAAAGGAAATGGGACAAAATTCCATATAACTCTCCCTCTTCTGCGGGATGAAGAACCTGAATGATTAAGAGAGGAGATGGACAGACATGGAAAAGGGAACCATCTTAATTGTAGATGATGAACCCAGATACATTCAATTGATCGCCGCTAACCTGGTTGTAGACGGTTTTTCTGTCGTTGATGCCCTCGATGGGGAAAAAGCGGTTGAAATTGTATCTGAACAGGATATCGATCTGGTATTGCTGGATGTGATGATGCCGAAATTGGATGGTTTTGAAACCTGCCGACGCATCCGCGGTTTTTCCCAGGTACCGATAATCATGGTAACTGCAAAAGGTGATGAGAGTGACCGGGTTCAGGGTTTAAACGTTGGGGCGGATGACTATATTGTAAAGCCATTTTCTGCTTCGGAATTATTAGCTCGAGTCCGTGCTGTGCTGCGGCGGTCAATGTTCTCCCGGGATGTCTCGCAACCGGTTATCTTCAACCATGGAAATCTAAAAATCGACTTTGCCCGGGCGGAAGTTTTTCTTCAAGGCGAAAAAATCTTGCTTTCAGCTACTGAATACCGTTTACTGCTGCAATTTTCTCATAATAAAGGCCGTATTTTAACCACTGAAGAATTATTGTCTTCTGTCTGGGGTGATGGGTATAAAAATGACAAAGAAATCCTCTGGGTAACAATTTCCCGCTTAAGAAGCAAACTGGAAGTGGACCCGAGCAACCCGGTACACATAGTCACCCGAACAGGAATGGGATACACCATGCCTAACTTGACCGAATAATATGCTCTCTGGAGCTGCCCCGGTAATATTTCAAGTCTGGTTTTATATTTACTTTTAGCACATAGGGAGTTGATCAGAGCCATCAGAGTAATTAATATATAACCACAATGTCATCACTGGTACTAAAGCCGGGGTAACCTCCCCGTTGGATTGGAGCTGCAGTTTAAATCCTAAGAGGAAATTTGAATATGGATTACCAACTAGCGATAAATATTTTGTCAAAGAAAATGGGTGTCTTGCTCAAGACCGCCAGGATGAAGAAAGGGGAATCTAAAAAAACTTGCGGAGAAGTAATAGGTGCTACGTCCCGGACAATCAGCAAATATGAAGCAGGAGAAAAATCTCCTTCCCTGCCTGAACTAGAAGTCCTGGCTTATTATCTGGATGTCCCCTTAGATCGTTTTTGGGAAGATACAACGCCTGCTGAACAGGATAAGATGGAAGGGTTAAAGAACCTGGAACAGAGGATGGAACTTCGGAATTTGAAAATTGGCGCATCTTTACGGAAATTTCGCCAGGATTCGAAACTAAGTATGAAACAAGTGTCAGAAAAAATTGGCCTGACAGCTTACCGGCTAAAATCGTATGAGAAAGGCAAGTTTGCTGTCCCTGTTGCTGAGCTGAAAGCATTACTGCGTTTATACGATCGGGAATTGGATGAACTGGTTGTAGGTTCCGGTCCAATATCTGACTGGGCTTATGAAAAGAAAGCCGGAGCTGCTTTTGTAGAACTTCCTCAAGATCTGCAGGAATTTATTCTAAAACCCATCAACCGTCCCTATCTGGAAATTGCTCGAAAACTCAGTCAAATGTCTGTTGACCGGATGCGTGATGTTGCTGAAGGGCTTCTGGATATTACACTCTAAACCCCCATAGAAAATAATGATTGATCAAAATCGCAGTGAAGCAAGCCTGCAAGAAGAGGTAGGGAAAGAACTATACACCGCAGGAAAATTTCAGCAGGCATCGACCGTCTTTTTTCAAGCTGCGGAACTCTATCTAAATCAGGAACAGAAACAGCTGGCTGCAGAAATGAGAAACAATCAGTGTGTGGCTTTGCTGCAAGCCAAACAGCCCCGGGAAGCACTGGCTGCTGTTCAAGGAACCGCTTTAATCTTCAAAGAGGCAGGAGATAAACTGAAACAGGCCATGGCCTTTGCCAATGAAGCCACAGCTTTAAAGGACCTTGGCCAAAGATCTGAGGCTATTGATAAATTCACCCAGGCAGCTGATTTGTTCACCCAGCTGAATGAGACAGTTATGCACCTAGAGGTGATGCAGTCGATTTCAGCTCTGAAACTGAAAACCCGCAACCTAACAGGCGCATTGTTTTCTATGCAGGATGGTCTGGAGCAGTTAGAAAAACCCACATTACGACAGAAACTACTGATCAAGCTTTTTAAAATCCCCCAAAATCTGATGGAGAAATAAAGAGGGCTGATTCATGCCATCTGGATCCGGCGGGAAATAACCGCTGGTGGTTGGTGTTTACTTGCCAGCATCGCCATCAGAATCGGAGAGTTTTGAGATAAGGAAAGTTATGATTCTGAATGATCAGGATCTGGTTATACGAGAAGCGGATTATCAGGATCGGGAGCAGTTAGCGAAATTACTCCAGAAGGGATCCTTTACCCACCGTCACCTGAGCTGGATTCCTCCCCTGGACTGGTTGGGCAATCAACCGTACCTGGTGCTGGAGCAAAATTTAAGAATAATTGCTGCTTTAGCCTGCCCACCTGATGAGGATGGGGGTACCTGGCTGCGTTTGTTTGCAGTCTCTCCCGGCCTGTCAATTTATCGAGCCTGGAGAGAGCTTTGGCCTCCTGCCCTGGGTTGGCTGCAGGATAGATTTTCTGTACAACAGGTTAATGCCCTGGTAGTGCAGGATCAAATGCTGAACTTGCTTACTAATTCCGGATTTCAGGAAGGGTATCGGGTAGTGGTTTTAGTCTGGGATATTGCTCAAGCCCGCTGGCCGGACCAAAAGGAAAACATTCTAATTAGGAGTATGCTGAGAGATGATTTCCTTCGGATATATGAAATTGATCAAGTCTCTTTTGAACCGATTTGGTGCAATAGTCTGAGTCATATTGAAATTGCTTATCAGGAAGCATCCTCGGCATCAGTCGCAATGTTAAATAATCGCCTTGTCGGCTACCAAATCAGCACAATTAATCCACAGGGAGGACATTTGGCGCGCCTAGCGGTAGATCCCGAATATCAAAAGCTGGGAGTAGGAACTGCCCTGGTCGAGGATTTGTTGGATCGTTTTCAGCGGCAGGGAATTGTCCAGGTCACTGTGAATACCCAGGCTAGGAATTATGCTTCCCTTGAGCTATATAAAAAATTTGGATTTGAACAGCTGGATGAGTTTTATCCGGTTTTTCAGTATAATCTGGACCACTCACCAGAGACGTGAGGCTGAGCAGTGGAATTTGAATACCCGGCAGCGATTATATTAATGACAATATATATACGATCAATGGGCTTATGACCTGACTCAATAGGAAATTACCACCCCGGATGGGTTTGATGACCAAGACAATTAAGAGCAGTCTGCAGAGAATGATTACGGCGGTGTTCAGCACTGTACCGGTCATCTGTTTTGACTAATCTAGGAAGTTTGATTGTCGGATGTGTATAGCTCAAGGACAAAACATAATGAGGATAGCCGGTTGAGGTAGGGCAGGATTGTCTCTGATTCCAAATTCCCATCATCATACAGCTGAATTACTCTTCTTTCAGCCCGGCGAACAATTGTGCGTGCCAATCCAAAAGCTGCAGAGGGTACAGACTCACCTGGCAGAATAAACCCTTTGGGTGGTTTAATCACACTTCCATATTGTTCAATCTTTTCTTCCAACCACAGCACCTGAGATTCCTGAAGATCAGGAAACTTTTCCGGATTCGGTTTTACGAGTACCAGGAGGGTCATAATTTGGTATAAATCTTCCTGCACATTTTTCACAAGCTGGTTTAGGTCAGGATTATTTGCCTGTGCCCTCGCTAAACCTAAAGCCGCGGAGGCTTCATCCACAGCCCCGACAGCCTGAACCCGGGGGTGATTTTTTGGAACCCTTTCTCCACCCAGCAGCCCGGTTGTACCGCCATCTCCCTCAGATGTGTAGTATTTTTTCATAGTTGGATTATACAATAAGAAAACACCTTGGGGGTCATACGGATAGACCTTTCTCTAGGGGGATACTGCCACTGAACCGGCTGTTGGAAAACAATATTCCCGGAGGGGAGAGAGTTTCCCAAGATCTGGTTAGATGGAGGAGTAAAAGTAAGCTCTGTTTTATCATTCTAAATGGTTTTAGAAGTATGCTAGAATTCCTATTACGAAACCGACCATCACGATTTGAGATTTGGGTTAAAGATAACCTCTTTGTATCTAAGGATGAGCAAGGCGATAGAATGATTAAAAAGAACATTGTTAGGTTAAATC
>CAZHHT010000016.1:0-41134 GCA_964532455.1 uncultured Anaerolineales bacterium | reverse complement strand
ATACGCACAAACTTATATTCGCCTAAGCGGGAAATGAGGATAAACCAAGTTTAATCTGACCTTAACGTGGGGTTAGAACGATTATATTATAGCATTAACACCTACCCTGTGCAAGCAAATCCGGGTTGATTTCCGGTCAGATTAACTCTCAGCGCGGACAGCAGTATCGAGGGAATCCGAGGGGTCGATGGTAGTCGAAGAGATTAAAACTACACTCCTCCCATTTCGACTGCCCTCAGCCATGCGGGCTTCCTTCCGCTCAATGAGTTAAGGAGCTTGGAGCAAAGTCTGGGGCTTGAAATGGTATAATTTCCCAGCGTAAATAAAAATGATCCTTTAGGGAAAAAACAATGTCCATGCTTATTGAAAAATTAACCGGAATTGAAAACCGGTTTAAAGAAATCAACCAGGGTTTACTCACTGTTGGTAATGATTACCAGTTGGCAGCTGATCTGGGAAAAGAGAAGGCTGATCTGGATCCTTTCATTGAGGCCATCCAAGACTACCGGGAATCCCTGGCGCAGCTTGAGGGTGCACAGTCATTGGCTGAATCCGCTGATGACGAAATGCGGGAATTAGCGGAACTAGAAATTGACGATCTCAAATCCAGGATCGAAGATTTGGAAAACCAGTTAAAACGGATGCTGGTTCCTAAAGACCCCCGCGATGAACGCAACGTTATCCTTGAAATCCGAGCTGGTGCTGGAGGAGATGAAGCGGGATTATTTGCCGGCGATTTATTCAGGATGTACAGCCGATATGCCGAGAGGAAACGCTGGAAAGTAGAAATTCTTTCACTTAGAGAAACCGGTGTGGGGGGAGTAAAAGAAGTTTCAGCCCTGATTAAAGGAAAAGGAGCATTTTCCAAATTAAAATATGAATCCGGTGTCCACCGTGTGCAGCGCGTCCCGGATACTGAATCACAAGGCAGAATCCACACCTCAACAGCCACCGTGGCTGTTCTGGCGGAAGTGGACGATGTTGACGAAATAAAAATTTCTCCCAGCGATATTGAGATGGATGTCTATAAAGCCGGCGGTCCGGGAGGGCAGAATGTCCAGAAAAACTCAACCGCAATCCGGCTTACCCACAAACCCACCGGCATTGTTGTGCAGTGCCAGGATGAGAGATCTCAGGCACAGAACCGGGCCCGGGCCCTGAGTATTCTTAAAGCCCGCTTATTTGAAATCGAAGATACCAAACGAAGGCAGGATCAGGCTAATGACCGAAGATCCCAGATAGGATCCGGAGACCGGTCCGAAAAAATCCGCACCTATAACTTCCCTCAATCCCGAATCACCGATCACCGGATCAATTATTCGTCTCATCAGCTGGCGGCAGTACTGGATGGAGAGATTGATGATTTCATCGAAGAGTTATCCACTGAGGATGAAGCAAAACGTCTGGCAGAAGCTGGCTTTGAAGACAAATAAAAAGCCCCCAAGCTCTTTGCTGGGGCAAATACGAAAAAAAATCGACCCTCACAGTACATCCCCCTATCTAGATGCCCTGGTTTTGTTAAGTTATATCTCATCACAACCTAAATCACACATCCTGGCAAACCCTTCTCCGGATCTCACAGCGAAACAGCAAACTGAACTGAGCCTTGCCCTTAATCAAGTCAAAGAAGGGATTCCCCTGCCCTATATCCTGGGTGCCTGGGAGTTTTACCAGCTGTCGTTTTTCCTCACAGCGGACGTGCTCATCCCCCGGCCGGAAACAGAAGGGTTAGTTGAAAAAGCTGTCAAATGGCTGCAGGACCACCCCGGTCGACGGACCTGCCTAGACCTGGGTACTGGATCAGGCTGCATTGCTGTGACCCTGGCAGCAAAATTACCGGATCTCAAAGTACTTGCTGCTGACTGCTCCTACCCTGCCCTGCTAGTAGCCAAGAAAAATGCTCTCCATCACAAAACTGGTGAACGAATAAAATTTCTGGCAGCAGATTTATTGACTGGATTCCGGACCACTGTAGATCTACTTATCGCCAATCTTCCCTATATTCCTACAGAAAAACTAAAATCTCTCAGGGTATATAATACCGAACCTCACCTGGCCCTGGACGGTGGGTTGGACGGGTTGTCGCCTATCAGAAAAGTATTAGAAAAAGCCCCAGGATTCATGAACCCTGGAGGACTGATTCTCCTGGAAATCGATGAATCCAAAGGAGATGAGGCTCAGAAACTCGCTCAATCATTTTTCCCCCGGGCAGAAATCCAGCTGGAAAAGGATTTATCCGGGATGGATCGTTATCTTGCCATCCAAATCAAATGAAAAAAGAAACCCGAATCCTACCTATTGATCAACCCCAAGCCCTTTCCCTGGCAGCTGATATCACCAGATCAGGCGGCATTATTGCCTTTCCTACCGATACGGTGTACGGTATCGGCGCCTCGGCAATTAATGAAAAAGCGATCGAAAAACTCTATTTGATCAAAGGGAGATCTCAGGATAAAGCAATTCCTGTCCTGCTGGCAGACCTGGAAGAGCTGATCCAGATCACTCCCCCTCCGGGAGAGATGGTGCAAGTTATCATGGACAAATTCTGGCCAGGAGCGCTTACCTTGATTCTCCCTCTGCTGGCTGGATTACCATCCAATCTCTCTCCTACTCAAACAGTTGGGATCCGGATCCCGGACTTTGATTTGACCCGGGAACTTTTACGTCATACCGGGCCGCTGGCGGCTAGCTCGGCGAATTTGTCAGGGCAGGAAAGCGCCCACAACGCAGAAGAAGTCAGGGAAATTTTTAGCGGGGAAATCGATTTAATCCTGGACGGAGGAATCTCACCAGGAAGAGTAACCTCCACAGTATTGGACTGCACCAAAGCGGAACCCCTAATCCTGCGGACAGGTCCAATCTCCTGGCAGGAGATCATCAGGGCCATTGCAGAGTAAGCGAGCGACTGACTCTTAATTAATGAGGAAACTCAGTTCAGGAAGCCAGGTTCAAGGTTGTTTACTTGACTTTTATTCTTTGCTGCTGCGATTTTGGTGGTGAATGGAAGGTGAACCAATCGGGAGTAGAAAGCGCTCCGTTTACGCTAAAACTGAAAAGTGCTATCATCAGGTAGGCGGAGAGATTGATCCTTCCCCTGAGCCTATGCAAAAATTATCCCGCACGCTGTTGATCTGTCTCTTACTTGTTCTGGTTTTCCCCCAGGTTGCTTCGGCACATCCTGCGGATATGTATTTCCATACCCATACTGTGACCCTAGCACCTGACGGTATCCAGGTGAACTGGGAATTAATTCCTGGGCCAATGATTGCCCAGTCAATTTGGTATTCAGCCGACCAAAATGACGATCAGTCAATTTCCGATCTTGAGGCTCTGGAATGGGCTAACACAATCATCCAAACCTTCAGCGTTGAGTTGGATGGCGAATCCCTGCCCCTCACCCTTGCAGGGGTTGATTGGCCTGGTGAGCTTCAAAAGTTATTTAACGGTGATGAATCCATTCAGATTCATTTGCAGGCAGCCTGGCCAGATGAAATTGGCATAGATCACCGCCTTGCTCTCCACAATCGGTACAATTCTAAAAACAGCATCAGCTGGTACGAAATTTTGGGTGAGGATGGAATAACTTTTGATACTCCGTACCAGAATCGCGGTACGCTGGACCTGGACTTTGGTCTCTCAGCCGGAAATGAGCCATCCAAGAGCCTGACTAATTGGGAAAGCGGTACGCCATCCATCCCCTGGGTAGTGGAAAGTGTCGGGTTGGGAGGACTTGCAGAGGAGGCAGCGGCGGAATCCCAGGCGCCCCCCGGAGCCAGTACCAGCCCAGTTTCTATACTAGAAGGCTTGATCCAGAAGGATGAAAGCTCGCTAACTTTCATTTTAGGCGCTATGGTCTTGGCTGCCTTGCTGGGAGCGCTGCATGCCCTCAGTCCTGGGCATGGGAAAACCATAGTAGCAGCGTACCTGGTAGGTTCCCAGGGCAAACTTTATCATGCTGTGGCCCTAGGAGCGATTGTCACACTTACTCATACCGGATCCGTATTTGTTCTCGGTATTATTGCATTAACGGCTTCCCGGTATTTCCTGGCGGCAGACATTTTTCCGATCCTGGAATTGATCTCAGGTTTGTTGATTTTATTTCTGGGGATTGGGCTGCTCTATCCCCGACTGCGGCTCTGGCTGCGAGAGTATCTGAGTCAACGGCGATATGAGACAGAACAACGGATCATAAAGAAGGATCAGGAAACGGGGGAGAAGCACCTGGTTATCAATCAGCCAATTAAGGAAATTGGACCGGACCACAGCCATGATCCCTCCCAACTGGGATCCATTCCCAGAAGACCTATGGAGGGAGATCCCCTGGTGAGTATTCGCTGGCGTTCGCTGATACCCCTGGCGATCAGTGGAGGTTTGGTCCCCTGTCCGGATGCTATTGCTATCCTGTTGATTGCAGTCACTATCAATCGGATAGCATTTGGTCTATCCTTGATAGTTGCCTTCAGTCTGGGTTTGGCAGTTATTTTAATCGCGATTGGCATCTTGGTTGTACAAGGCAATCGTCTTTTCGAACGCCTGCAGTGGTTTAACAAGGCGGCTTTTATCATGCCAATTATCAGCGCGATGATAGTGATGGCGATGGGGATTACCTTATCTGTCAGTGCTATCCGTAATATTGGTGTATTTAGCAGTCAAATAGGGGATCCGGAGTCTGCAGAAACAGGACCTATCTTTAATATTGAGGATGCCAGTGTGATTTATACTGCTCTGGATAAGGATAATCAATCCCAACTTTTTATCATCCCTGCTGTTGGAGGGGATTCCCAACCAGTCACCACAGATGCCAATATCTGGGCTTTTGCTGTTGCGCCGGATAACAGCTCGGTGATCTATGCTACGGATTTCGAGGGGAACAGCTCGCAGCTCTGGCAGTGGTTTCCCGAAACCAGAGAGCAGTATTTGGCTTTAGAATGCCCAAACGCGTATTGTTCTGATATCGCCTGGTCGCCCGGTGGCAGGGGAATCCTCTACGACCGCCTGAATTTTGACCAAGAGGTCAACCCTGCCAATGTACAGTCCATCTGGTGGTTGGATCTCACAACCGGGGAGACAGCTCCCTTGTTCCAGGACCCGCTTACTCCTGGGTTCAGCCCACGCTGGTCGCCGGACGGGAAGCAGCTAAGCTATACTTCAATAAATCCTCTGGAAATCAATATCTATCAGATGGAAACCGGGGAAAGACAATCCATAACTACTCAACTCGGGTATCCGGGAGTCTGGTCTCCGGATGGAGAAAGCTTGTTGCTGATTGATGTAGAGTGGACGGAAGGATCTTTCTTGAATAAACTCTTTAGCTACAACCTGTCGAATCAATGGTTAACGAGATTGTCAGTTGATACAAATATAGATGATGCCTTCCCGGCCTGGTCACCGAATGGGGACTGGATTGCACTTGTCAGGCGAGAATGGGAACAAGAATCCCAGAGTGATGGGAGTCAGGTCTGGATTATGCACTCAGATGGTACTGAGCCCAGGCAGCTTACCAGTGCAGAAAATGTTTATTTTGGGCAGCCGGTCTGGTCTCCAGACGGCCAATACTTACTTTTTGACTACAGATCTGTCAGCCCGGAAGGTGTGGTTTCAGGAATAAGGATTTTGGCGCTGGATACTGGGGAGGAGGTTGAGTTAGCTTCTCCGGGAAACCGGCCAGCCTGGCTGCAGTGAATAGGTGGAAAAGGGACCAGAGCCATTGAAAGACTATGGTCCCTATGATTTAACGAGTCATGACATCTCTCCCAATCTCCAGGTGAAGCCTGGCACATGAAGAATTAAATAGTTTGACTACGCTGGGAAATATATCAATCCACTGTGCAGTTTGGTTAACTCAATTCGTGAACAAAAAAACATAATTAGGTAGCGTCGGCTATGCGATCCGGGCCACTAGCTCAACTGGCAGAGCAATTGACTCATAATCAGAAAGCGGCTTTGTTTTTCCTATCCAGGGTGTCAGCAAATTGTAATAAACGCGTTTGATTTTCCCTTATTTGGGAACAAATTTTATGCTTTCCGGTGTAGTGTCAAGAACATTGGGTAAATGGATGAATTGGCTGATCACAAAGGACACCTATCTTCGAAGCGTATTGCCAGTTGATTGAGGATCAGGGGCTAATTTTACAGCGGGTCCATACATTTCTTGGTGATGTCCATTGTAGCCAGGTAAAGCAATTTTCTATCTGCCTGAGGGGTGGGAAAAGAAGACTTGTTTTTCAAGACTTTGCGTATTTGGTGGTGATAACCTTCGACAGTGTTAGTCGTGTAAACCAGCCGTCGGATTTTTTTTAGAAAATCAAAAAAGGTTGCTAGCTCCTCCCAATCGTTTTGCCAGGGTTTGACCGCAGCACCTTATTTGCTGCCCCATTTTTCTTCCAGCTTGAGAAAGTTGGCCTCAGCCTCTTCGCGGGTAGACCCGCCTTGTAGATGGTTTTAATATCCGCTGTGAAAGCCTTGCGGTCCTTCCAAACCACATATAGGACAAAATACAATTTCTGTATCCCAGTGATTTTATGTATAAATTATTAAGGATAACTCATGCTTGACGCATCCCTGATTACTTCCACGGTTACGGATGCACTAAGCTGGAGACTGTTCCCTCGCGAACTCTTCAAGCGTTCCAACAATATCCTGCATGTTTCCATGAACCCCCAAGCCTTCTAGCTGCGAACCCTCTAACCAATTCAGGGTAATGGCATGGTCCTCCGGAATGGCCCCGATAGGCTCGATGTCCGCTTTCGACAGCTCTTCTCGCAAATATCGCTCCATATCCTCATCCTTGATCTTATTCAAGACAACGAGTACGTCTTCGATCTTAGATTCCCTGAAAATCTTCTCCGCGAAATTCACTAATTCGGGGGTTTCGAGATGTTTCGTCGCCGGGAGCACACCAGCTTTGATTTGCTCAACCATTTTCTTCATGTGGATCGCCATCCGAATCGCCGCTTTTGTCGGATCCGCGATCACTACGATCCAGTCGAGGCTGGTCACGGCACCCCTGGCTGAATCTTCAAAACCCGCCTTGAAGTCCACCAGGGTCACGGAGGAGGAGTCATCGGTCTCGACGCGAAGATCCCTGGCGATTTTGTTGATGGGGCCGTCACAACCCGCTCCGGGTCCCAGGTCTCCGATTTTACCTGCTGTCAGCAGCACAATCCCCTGGGGATTGATGGCGTAGAAGTCCCTGTCCAGGTCGGTCAACCTCAACTCGGCATCTGGCAAAGGAGTAGGGTCATCTACCGGGCAGGTCACGCGCCCGCCGCTAAAGACCATACCACCAAAGTAATCTACCATGGAGGTGGGTGGTTTTTTGATATCCAGAGCTTCATGCAGACCTACATTGGTGGAATCCGCATCCAGAATGCAGACATCATACCCTCGTGTTCGGAATTCTTGCGCCATCAGGACTGTGAAGGTGCTCTTCCCGGAGCCGCCCTTGCCTACAATCCCGATTCGTGTTCCTCTCAATACCTTTTGACCTTCATTGTCCATGTTAAATAAATCTCCCATCTTGAGTTTTAGTAGGTGGCATATTTTCTAATCATCCGTAGCTGTTCCAGATGGTCGCCCTATGACAGAACAACCCTGATCTCGAGGTCTAGAGTGATCCCATGCTGTCTATTTACTTTATTCTTTCCGAAAAATCGGGGGCGGGACCACACGTCGGAATCGCGCTTCACCCCTCACTTTCTCTCTGTCCGAAAATCTTTGCACCTATTCGTATCACGTTTGCCCCTTCCTCAATGGCCACAAGGTAACTGTTGGTCATACCCATGGAGAGATATTGCATGCTCACATGTGTGAGATCCATACGCGCCAGGTGATCGAAGTTTTTCCGGGTCTCTTGGAAGAAGGGGCGGGCATTTTCCGGGTCGCCGAAACGTGGACCCATAGTCATCAACCCCTGAATACGAAGGTTCTCCAGTTCTTGCATACGCAATACCAAACCCTCCAAATCCTCTGGCATCATACCAGTCTTGCTCGCCTCTCTACCACTGTTGACCTCGATGAGCACCGGCATGGTTTTTGCTATGCGAGCGCATTGTTTGTCGAGTTCCTTCGCCAGACGCCACGAATCCACTGTTTCTACAATATCGAAGCGCAGCACGGCCTTCTTGGCCTTGTTGCGCTGTAGGTGCCCGATCATGTGCCATTTAGCGCTGTCCCGCATTAAATCGATCATCAACTCCGCTTCCTGTATGTAGTTGTGACCCACATGGGTTACACCAGCTTCGATCGCCGCCCGGACCTCAGCTACGGAACGGCCTTTAACAGCCGCCACCAGGGTTACCTCCGGTGGGAGGCTTTCCATTATTCTGTGTACCGATTCTGCGATCTTCTTTTCAAACTCCTCCACCATTAACCTTTCCTCTCGATCTCCTCACGACTGATCCGATATCCCTACCACACCTACCTTTGACATGCATTCCAGGTAAAATCCGTTCTGGAGTTGATTGCCCCAATCCTTAACCTCTAACACCGGACAAGGATATAACCGCCTTCCATTGGTCTTGCTGCACCCTCATATCGCTCTCTTCTTTGGAGTAGATCCAACCTACTCCCTACCGAGAGTATCTCACAATAGTTACGGACGCAGGCTGGTTAAAGGTCTCATTATCTTTTTGGGGAGCAATCTTTTCGGAGTATACCGACAAGGTAATAAGCAGAAGCCAGCCAACCCGGTGTGTCTTGTCCTTGGCTACCTTCAATCGGTTCAAGCCCGGCCGGCCTCCATACATTTGTCACAGAGCATGCCCTTCACAGTACCGTCGGAATAGACCGCGATCCATGCCCTCGATCCGAGTGATTGTTCACAGCCAGAACATTCCTCTTCCCCGTTGAGATCGTGGATGCGATCAATACGGATATACCCCTGCACCGACAGGGGGTTAAGCTCCTGATAATAGTGATCGATTGCCTCAAAAAGTGCCTGTGTTTGATTGTTATCGTACCTGCGTTCGGCGATCTCTTTCAATAGCTCAAGCTTCTCCTCGGGAAAACGAAAAGAACGCATCTTGCTCATGGTACTCGCCTCCAACTACGGGAGAAATATTATTTCTGACCCTTTGTGAATGTGATACTTATCTCGACAGCTCATCTTGACATACTATTTACTGTCGTATATACTAATGTATATACAGACGTTTGTCAAGATAAAAAAGTCAGAAAGCAGAATAAACATGGTTCGTTAAGGCAGGTCAATCAAACAGTTCGCGTCGCCCCACCCTGTTTCCTGTTTCACAGAGCAGCACTTAATGAGAGAGGAGAAAAGTCGTGGACAGTTCTCAAGAAAAAAGGATCAGGGATTGGATGACACCCAATCCCATAACGGTCTCCAGCAACACAACGCTGGCCAATGTCTTCAGAGCACTTCAGCGCGCTTCCCAGAACGTTGCCAAGGAGGGTGAAGTAGTGATGGTAACCACCTTCTCGAATGCCTGTCCCGTACCGGGGAAAGTGGTATCCGGGAGTCTGTCCTTCCAGGCAATTGGCTATGTGGAGAACGAGATCGCCGAGCCTACGGACCCTGATGCGCTGAGTGATTCGGTCTCCCGTATCGTTATTGACGTTGATCTCTCGGAAGGTTTGGTAGGTCTAGCTCCAGGGGACAAGGTGCTGGTTGTTTTTTACTTTCATCGGAGCGAGGAATACAAACTGCTTCAGCATCCGCGTGGAGATCAGACTCGGCCCATACGGGGTGTCTTCGCCCTGCGCAGCCCACACCGCCCCAACCCCATTGGGGTCACTAAGGTTGAACTGCTAGAAGTGGACAACAATATCCTTACTGTTCGCGGCTTGGATGCCATCAACGGAACGCCAGTGATCGACCTGAAGCTAATGTGAGGGTGTATGAGTGTGATCAGACTCCACAGTCAGCTACTCCGGTCCAATTTCCACCACAAGGTTATCTTTTTAAAAAAGCGCTCTTTCGAGCGTGACGAATATTACCCAGGAGACATCACTAGTTAATACGAACACATAAATTAAAGGGGGGGTTAGGTCGTCAACGTTTCCCGGTTGGGACTCAGCTGCTGCGTGCACCAACACTTCCTCCAAATCCTCCAGCTCCTGAAACATCAACGGTGACACCGAATTTACAGGCCAACGTTTTTAAGTCTTTACCCTTTTATTTCCAATTCTTAAATACACTTGGTTTTCACCAGGCTGGCTCAAGAGCTGAAAAACCATCTACCAGAGATAATTGAGTTGGGATGAAGTTAACGTTAATGCAAACTTTTCAGGATATTATAATAAGATCATTACCTTGGATGGTCTTGGTCTCTCGGAGAAGTACATGACGCAGCACACTGAAAGGATCCTGGAACTATTTAGCAGGACGGGCTTGGGGGGGAATTTCACTCGATCACCCTTGAACGTTTCAAGGGATTACTGAAAGATGCTCTGTTTATCTCATATGGATAAGGCTCATTGGAATAAGGGAAAATGCAAAGGAACGAAAGAGTAATGGACAATCAAAAGAATAAGTACAGTAGGGAGGCCCTGCTCTACGAGAGGCTTACGCAAAACCGCGTGCGCTGCAACCTATGTGCTCACCGCTGCGTTATTGCAGATGGGAAAAAGGGCGTTTGTCAAGTGCGTGAGAATCGGAATGGGGTACTTTATACGTTGGTTTACGGTCGTACTATCACTCAACATGTAGATCCCATAGAGAAAAAACCACTCTTCCACTTCCACCCCGGTTCCACAGCTTACTCCATCGCTACCCCGGGTTGTAACTTTCGCTGCCGATGGTGCCAAAACTGGGAGATTTCCCAAATGCCCCGCGAGCAAGATCTGCTCACCGGCCGCGAAGCTACTCCCAAACAGATCGTCGCCATCGCCCTGGAAACCGGCAGTCGCAGCATAGCCTACACTTACACCGAACCGACCATCTTCTTTGAGTACGCCTACGATACGGCCCGCCTGGCCCATGCGGCCGGTCTGGCTAACCTTTACATTTCCAACGGGTACATGACAGTCGAAATGCTGGATTTCTTTCATCCTTACCTGGATGCGGCTAACGTAGACTTAAAAGCATTCCGCGAAAAAACTTATCATCAATACGTGGGGGCAAGTCTCCAACCGGTATTGGATAGTATGAAGGCGATGAAGCGGCTGGGTATCTGGCTGGAAGTAACCACGCTGGTCATTCCCGGCCTCAATGATGATTCAGCCGAACTGAGAGACGCGGCTCGATTTGTGTCCCAGGAACTCGGGCCTGAGACACCCTGGCACATCAGTCGCTTCTTCCCAAATTATGAAATGACAGACCGACCACCCACTCCCATTGATACCCTACGGCAGGCGCGGGAGATCGGATTGGAAGAAGGGCTGCATTACGTTTATGTTGGCAATATACCGAATGACAGCAGTCAGAACACATCTTGTCCAGAGTGCGGCCGTTTATTGATCCAGCGACACGGTTACAGGATCGCTGAAAATATAATTAGAGGGGGGAGCTGTCCCACCTGTGGCACGTCAATTGCTGGTGTCTGGGAAGAGGGAAGGCCTTGAACGTAACAATCTTGGGCACAGAATCACTCGGTGTGCGCGGACTTTCCTGTGCAGTAGAAGTAAAGGGACGTAAGGTCGTTATCGATCCAGGCGTTGCCTTGGGCTTTCAGCGAAACGGGCTGCATCCTCACCCGGCGCAAGTGGCCGTTGGCGAACAGATACGTTGGAAAATCGCGGCGGCATTATATGAGGCGACTGATGTCGTTTTAAGTCACTTCCACGGCGATCACATCCCTCTTGCAAACGCCAATCCTTATCAGTTAAATGCCCACCAGGTAGCCCCACTACTCCGCACGACTCGCCTCTGGAGTAAGGGGCCAGATGGACTTTCTCATAACATGGCTTCTCGTAGGGAAGCGTTAATCGAGGTATTGGACAGGGACCTGCCCAACGCCGAGGGGCAAAGGGATGGCCCGTTAGCGTTTTCTATACTCGTGCCTCACGGAGACCCACATACAAACCCTAATACGGTGATGATGACACGAATTGAGGATGAAGACGGCGTTTTTGTACACGCTTCGGATATCCAACTCCTAAATGAGAAAGCTGTGACGTTAATATTAGCCTGGCAGCCGGACATTGTGCTGGCGGCTGGGCCACCCCTCTATCTTGCCAAACTTTCCGCACAGCAGCGGCGTCAAGCATGGAAAAACGGGTTACGCTTGGCCCAGGGTGGCATAAAAACCCTTATCCTTGATCATCACCTGCTGCGTTGTGAGGCAGGTCTCCGCTGGTTGGATCGCTTGGCAGCCGCGACGGGAAAACGCGTGCTCTGCGCCGCTGATTTCATGGATCTCCCCCGCCGTCTATTGGAGGGTCGACGCGCGCAGTTGTATAAGGAAATGCCAGTACTTGAAGGGTGGCACGAAGCCTACGGAAATGGCAATTCGAATACCAATGCCTATCTGATTTACACGGAACCATACGCTCATAGATTGCTGAATTCGGCCATTCCGATAACCGGCATCGTTCCGGAAGAGAAAACGAGGTGAAAGCCGCACATCAAACAGTAGAGAATATCATTATTAAATGCAGCCGGCGTTACACGGCTATGCCAACCGCACCCTCTACGTCAATCTTGGACAACAAGAGATTGTCGAAAAGCCGGTTATGCAGAGCAGATGAAAGAGTTACCAGGATTCAACTACGAAGTGCAACTCTGAGTCAGCACTAGGATTCCAAATCACTGCTATGTGATATTTCTTTCTTTGAGGTATCTCTCAATCCAAGGTAGAATGTTCTGGATTCCATAGTCTCCAGAACATGGGGGAGGGAGGCCTGTCCAGAGTGAGGCGTGGGAACCCAGGATCCCGAGGTTATTGGTTCGAATCCTAAATACCCTCCCCCTTCTCGCTTTCCGAGAATCTAGAAACCCTTAAAGAAACCAACCCTACGGACCATTATCCGCGAGGTCCATAGCCCGAATCTTTGAATACGTGTCTTAACATTGTTTCTTTTAAACAGGAAGCGGGGATCGGATTGAACTGAGGACCTTCAGGTTAAACCGTGCCGCACTGGCTGCGGGGCAGTGTGAGTTCCCCGGCCTAACCCGCCAAGGCAGGTCACCGCCACCAGCCAGATGCTGATCAACAGCGTGGATATCTTAACCGTAACGAAACGCTTAGGCCATTCCAAATCCAGCGTGACCCTAGACACCTGCGGGCACCTGACACCCAGCGTGCAGGAAAAAGCCGCTGCCATCATGGACAAAATCAACACCCCGGTAGTTTTGTTCACCCCGAAAACTGCACCCAAGTTGCCCTTTATTTGTTAAGGTTAAACAAAAAAGATCTGATCTTCCCACTCGGGCCGCTAGCTCAATTGGCAGAGTAATTGACTCTTAATCAAATGTTGAAAAACGGACTATTAATCCAGAATTAATTCATCAAGTCCCCGTTTCGGCACATGATGAATATCACTCTCATCCCGCCAATACTTGATATCTCCATCCGGGGCTACATTCTCGATTACCACTTTCTCCCCGGGTTTTCCCAGCGCAATAACCGGCAAAATCTCATAACCCTCAGGAATTAGTAAATTTTTTCGCAGCATTTCTTTTTTTATCGAACCGATAATACAGCCGCCCAAACCCCGTTCCGCTGCCCCGAGCAATATACTCTGGCTGGCAATCCCCGCATCATATTGAAAACTATCGCCCAGGGCTGAATCTCCCAGGGTGATGATATAAGCGGAAGGTTTTTCCCCTTCAACCGGACCCGACCACTCTTTGAGATAGCCTGCCCAGGAAAGGGTTGGAAATATTTTTTGATTCTTTTCTTCTGTATTTGAGAGGATATATTTAAGCGGCTGGAGATTGGCGCCTGAAGCGGACAACCTGGCCAGGTTTACAAGTTTCAGCATTTCCCTATCAGAAATTTGATGACTCTGAATGAAACGCCGGTAACTGCGGTTAACCCTGGCAATTCCGCTAATCCCCTTCCAACTGACAATAATTCCGCCAATTAGCGCTGTCAGCGCTGCCGGCCCTGCTAAAAGAACAGCGATGATAAAAAACAAAACTTCGATAAAACCCAACGCACCGGCAAGAATTTCATACTCGCTAGCAAGGATTTCCAATGCGTAAAACAGGTTATGCAAAATCACCCCCACTGGAAAAGACAACAGCGCAGCGCCTAACAGGATCCAGAATCTCCTCGGATAACGCCAGCTCCAAACCAGAATGCCAAAAGCACAGGATATTGATAGCATCAAAAGCAAAATCCCGGGAATGTTATCTGAGATACCGATCACAAATGCTGTAACCCCGGTTATTAAACAAACAGCGAATAAGATCCACTGGCCTAATTGGATTCTGTTAATGTTATTCTTAATCCAGAACACAAATCACCTCCAGGATGAAAAAAAATTCCCTATTAGAATCTAGAAACCGATAAAGAGACCGGCAAGAAAATTACAATTCGGAAATTGACCAGGTTGGAGCGGCATCCATTTCCAGATCATCACGCTGTCCGGCACAATAACGGTAGCAGCCAGCACCCGCTATCATAGCAGCGTTATCCGTACATAAGGACAGCGGAGGGATGTGAACTCGATACTTCTTTTGAGATGAAATTTGTTCCCTTAAGGCACAGTTAGCAGACACTCCCCCGGCGATCAAGATATCTTTGGTTTTGTACTCTTCTGCCGCCAGCAGGGTTTTCCCGATCAACACATCAACAACCGCAGCCTGAAAACTGGCTGCCAGGTCAGGGATTGGTAGTTTACTCTTTTGTTTTTCCAACTGCTGAACTTCCCGCAAAACGGCTGTCTTTAAGCCGCTAAAGGAAAAATTATAACTATCATTTAACCAGGCTCGTGGGAAATCAAAAGCCTCAGGATTACCTCCTTCAGAGGCTTCCTGGATCACAGGACCCCCCGGGTAACCCAAATCTAGCAGCCGGGCAACCTTGTCAAACGCCTCTCCGGCTGCATCGTCCAAGGTCCCGCCTAATCGTTCATAGACCAGATGATCTTTCATCAGGATGAGTTCAGTATGTCCGCCGGACACAATCAAAGCCAACAAAGGGAATTTCGGTTCCTTCTTTTTCCCTTTCCCTTCTTCCCCTAGCCAGGCTGAATAAAGATGACCTTCCAGATGATTGATGCCCAATAAAGGCAATCCGCTGCCAATCACCAGTCCCTTGGCCATATTAATTCCCACGACCAATGACCCTGGCAATCCTGGACCACGGGTAACCGCAATGCCGTCCAAATCAGCCAATTTCAAATGGGCTTCTTTTAACGCCTGATCAATAATCGGATAGATCGCCAGGATATGCTGGCGAGAGGCAACTTCCGGAAAAATACCTCCAAATTGGGCATGAAGATCTGCCTGGGAAGCAACTGCGCTGGAGAGAATTTCCCGGCCATTTTCAACCACGGATGCTGCGGTTTCGTCGCAAGAAGTCTCGATCCCCAAAATGCGGGCAACTGGATTGTTCAGTTCCTCGTTTACGGTTTTCTCATCAGCGGTACTTGTCATTACTATCCACCTCTGGCGTTCTCCTGGCATCTATATTGAATCCTTCTTTATCTAGAGTATACCGGATTGGTTTATTCTTTCCAGTTCTCCATGGGCAGAACCAGATCATAGGGATAATCTGCCAGGATTTCCATTGATCCATCCGGCTTGACCCAAACTGTGTCTTCTAAACGGCATCCCATTCCTTTTTCCGGGTAATACAATCCCGGTTCAATGGTGACGACAGACCCGGGAGCCAATTTATCCTCCGGGCTGGCCCCTTTCCCGAACCAGGGCCGCTCATGCACGTTTAATCCCAATCCATGACCCAGGCTGTGTACATATCCAGACTGCAGCTGATTATCCTGCCGGATAGTTTTATGTTCCTGGGCTTCAAATAATTCACAAGTACGCTCCTGAAAATCCGGAGCCCACCGATTAACTTCCAATTCCTTCATAATCCCCTGATATACAGACCAAACATCCTGGTGCAGCTTTTGTTCGGCTTCCGGCGCATACCCCAGGCACCAGGTTCTTGTGAAATCAAAAAAGTACCCCCCCCCGGCCTCCTGGGGGAAAATATCAAAGATAATTGTTTTTCCCAATCTGATTTCATCAGCGGGTTTACCCGCGCTGTGAGGAACTCCGGCGTCCCGCCCGATGGCAAAGATCGTGCCTTCGGGATTTTCTACACCCTGTTCTGCCAACCAATAGTTAATCTTAGTCTTCACCTGCCCAACAGTAACCGGCGTGTCGTTTTTACTCAGCAAAACCTCATCTTCCCGAACTTTACAACCTTGAAGGAAGGCTGCTGTTTTGCCTACTACCCCTGTAGTAATCTCTCCCATTTTCCGGATACGCTGGATTTCACTCTCATCCTTGGTTGCCCGGGCTTCCAGCAGAATAGATTTGGCTCCTTCTCCGATAAAGTTAATCTCAGGAAGCAATTCCTGAAGAATTGAAAATACTCCGATTTGGGAACTCAATTCGGTTTTCCCATAAACGGAAATCCTGCCTTGAGTAATTCCCAGTTCCTCAAACATTTTTTGCCGAACCAATGCTCCAGCTTTGTTCAAGTCACCGCCAGTCTCTTCGAGCAATTTAACATATTCAAACTTAGCTGCATTTATAACCTTTAGACCAGTGCTAGCTGCTTCGTCCCGCTCCATTGGGTTACAAAAAATTACCGGCTCTTCTCCTTTTTTCAGGATAAGATCCGCAGAACCCAGGTGCACTGCGCCGGTAAAGTACATCATTGCAGGATTATGAGTCGCGGCGCCTAAAATCCAGATCGCGTTTATATTTTCCTTTTCCATCAGGCCGGCTAGCTCATTTCTCATATTGGCTCCAGGTTTGTTTAAACGCTTGGATAAAATCCGTATCTGATTGGGAGAGGATCGTCCTGGGATCAAATATCACCCGGTCATTTTCAATCCTGCCTATGATGGCGGGAGATCCCCCCCGGAGATCCGCCAGCAGATTCTGCGGGTGGTCAACCTCTACCACCCAAACCCACGTAGGCAGTGTTTCTCCAGGTAAGCTTCCACCACCAACCATTGATTTCGATTCTGCCACTTCGCCCAACTGCAGGGTCTTTTGCCAGTTTTCAGCCCGTGCCTTGATCTTCTCTGCAGAAACCGAGATCATCTGCCAGACTGGCACTTTTTCAAGCGCCTCTTCCTTAATATAATGATATAGGGTTGCGGACAATGCCGCTAAGGCCATCTTATCAGCCCGGATCGCTCTTGCCAGGGGATGAACTTTCAGCTGATCGATCAGTTCTTTCCTCCCCAGAATAATGCCAGCCTGCGGTCCACCCAATAACTTGTCTCCGGAAAAGCACACCAGATCCGCTCCAGCTGCAAGAGATTCCTGTACCATGGGTTCATGCTTTAAACCAAATGGGCTGGTATCCAGCAAAGCTCCTGATCCAAGATCATCAAAAAACCACAAACCTGCCTTGTGAGCGCTTTCGGCAATCTCCTTTATATCCGGTTCACTTGTAAATCCTACAATTGAGAAATTAGATGAATGTGCCCGCATTACTGCAGTTGTTTCCTCATTGAAAGCACGCTCATAATCAAAAATGTGAACCTTGTTAGTGGTTCCAACTTCAATAAGATCCGTTCCGGAATGGCGCAGCACTTCCGGAATCCGGAAACCTCCGCCAATTTCAACTAACTGGGATCGGGAGATAATCACCTTTTTTCCCTTGGTCAACACGGTCAGTATCAGCAATACAGCCGAGGCATTATTATTGACGACCAGAGCAGATTCAACGCCCAGCAGATGCTGGAAAAGGGATTCAGCGTGAACCAATCTCGATCCCCTGCCTCCGGACTCCAGGTCAAATTCAAGGGTGGAATAATTTCTTCCTACCTCCCTCACTGCCTCTAATGCCCCTTCACTTAGCGGCGCTCTTCCCAGGTTGGTGTGAACAATGACACCGGTGGCATTTAAAACCTGAAACAAGGTTGGTTTTAACCAGCTGGATAATAAGCCTTCGGCAACGATGAGGACGGATGCCAGATCCGGAACGGCTGACTTTTCTTGAAGATGCTCCTGCCTAGCTTGTTCTAGGCTAACTCGGATTGCCTCAACCACCAGGTTATGTCCGTACTTCACCTCCATTTTCTTTCCTTTGGATGAAGTAAGTACCTGATCAACTGAAGGTAATTGACTTAATAAATTCATTTACAAACAACCTCAAAACTAAACCCAAAGATGATACTCGGCAGCCAGGTAATACACCCAGTCATTATTCTGCTGGATGCCATTCGCTGCGAGTCCGAAGACGAATTAAAAGCTCTACAATAAAAAGACCGATTCCCAGGATGATTGCCAGGCCATAGGTAAGAATCTGTCCTTTATTGAGCCAGATTAAGATACCTGCATAAACCCCGATAATGGTAGATTCCCTCACTATCATTTCAAAGGTAGCTGGACCAAATGGTTTGATAATACGGTTGAGGTAAGCAACCAATGGTATTGCTGTTCCTGTAACGGCAAAAACTGCCGCCACGAAGAACATCCAACGATTTCCTAGATTGGGAAGTGTCTGGGTCATAAGATATATCAGTGAAATCCATCCCGGGACAGCAAGAAAAAATGTCAAGGGAAAGAAAGATCTGACTGAAGGGGAATGTATTTCTTCCATGCTTCAAATTCTAACATAGAGTTATCTAGCTGAGATACCTGTGTGTTAAAATAAACAATCCCGAGATAAACTGGTAAGGTAGGCAGGGTATTTCACGCGTATTAAAGCAACTTTAATCAAATTTAACTGCAAACTGAACTCAGAAAACCTTCATATAATCCGTGAGATTCAAGTAAACGGGTTATAGATTACTTACAAGGAAAACTTCATATCCTAAATGTTTTAAGATAAGGAAATTTGGTCTTTTGCTTACCCCTATCTGTAGGGGGTCTTAAGTCCTGAAACCCCAAATCGACTGTAAAAACCCCAAATTTAAGGAAGACCTGAGCCTGTTTCTATTTTCAAAGTTTTCCTTAAGATTACCAACCTTAAAGAATCGTTTTTTTTTAGGGATTTGGGATTGCTACACCTGCCATCATCCAGTAGAATCATCCTTGAAGCGTTCTCCCATTTTGGGATTCTTTTATTAACAGAATAAGATAACCCTCCTGTGTGTAAAGTGTTTGAAACTTCGGAATAAGAGATTATTCCAGACAGGAGTGTTTTCTTCTTTTCAGGAAGAAGTGAGGAGGTCTGGGTTCATGGAAGGAAAGCAAGCTTGGCAAGCTGCTCTCGGGCAATTACAGATGGAAATGCCTAAAGCAGCTTTTGATACTTGGGTACGGGATGCAGAGTTGATCTCGGTTACAGATAATGTTTTTCAAATCGGCGTACATAACGCCTATGCCCGTGACTGGCTGGACAGCCGCCTAAAAAGTACTATCACCAAGTTGCTTGCCGGAACCCTTAACTGTCCTGTTGATATCTCCTTTGAAGTGAAATACGGAGCTGGTCAGAACGCGAAGAAAAAACAGAACGAACTCGGAGAAGATTCTGATTCAGTACCTCCCCAGGTAGAAAACTCACCTCCCCAACGGATCTGCATCAACAACCGTTACAACTTTAATAACTTTGTGGTCGGACCCAGCAACAGACTAGCCCAGGCAGCTTCCCTGGCTGTATCAGAGAAACCTGCCCAGGCGTATAACCCTCTCTTTCTTTATGGTGGTGTGGGATTAGGAAAGACCCACTTGCTGCATGCAATCGGCAATATGTGCCAGATTCAGGGTCTTGAAATTTTATACGTCTCCTCAGAAGAATTTACCAATGACCTGATCACAGCAATCCGGAGTCATACGACCCCGGCTTTCAGGGATAAATACCGCCGGATTGACGTACTGCTGATTGATGATATCCAGTTTATTGCCGGAAAAGAATCCACACAGGAAGAATTCTTCCACACATTTAATACCTTACACGGCCAGAACAAACAAATCGTGATGACTTCTGACCGGCCGCCCAAGGCTATGGTCACCCTTGAAGAGAGATTACGCTCCAGGTTTGAATGGGGATTGGCAGCAGATATTCAACCCCCTGATTTTGAAACACGAGTGGCGATTCTGCAGTCAAAAGCTGATCGAATGGGTTATTCACTCCCGGATTCCATCCTTGAGGATATCGCCCATCGATTCCAAACCAATATCAGAGAACTGGAGGGTGCAATGACCCGCATCATGGCCTATTCCGATTTAAGAGGGATGACCCTGGATGAAAAGCTGGTTGAATATGCCCTGGCTGATTTAATGCCCGAGTCAAAGGAAATTGAACCGCAGCAAATCCTGAATACTATCGCCCATGAATATGGGGTTTCAATAGAAGAACTTCTCAGCCAGAGTCGAAGCCAGAGATTTTCCTTCCCGCGTCAGATTGCGATGTACATGCTGCGAGAGGAAAGTGAATTGTCTCTGCCAAAAATTGGAGAAATGTTAGGCGGGAGAGATCATACAACTGTGATGTACGGCCATGAGAAAATTACAGATCTCCTGGTAACTGATAAAAACCTCCGCCGGAAAATCGTCAACATTCAGGAAATCCTATATTCCCCTGCTGGAATCACTGTCTGACATCAAATCGTTAAATAGAAAACTGCTGATTAATTCTCCATAATCAGCAGTTTTTTGTTAATCTGTTTTATCTTTTCGAATCCTCGACCAAACCGTTTGGAGCCATTCTATCAACTGCCTGGACCAACGGTACCAGGGATATTCAATTGGTGGGGGTACGATTTCCGGATCCGGCCAGGGATCAAGATCAAACATTTTCCTGAAAATATAAATTGCTAGAAATTTTAATGTAGCAACCACAGGAGCTGCCAAGAAAATCCCTACTATTCCTAACAAACTCGCCATAACGAGTGCGGAAACCAGCACGGCTGCGGGATGTATATCCAGAGTCCTTCCAAGAAAACGCGGTGTGATGTAATTATCAAAGGTAAAGTTGATCACCAGAGCTACCGCCAGAACCAAGGCTGCGTACTGCCAGGGGAGCAAACCAAAATAATTAAACGGCTGTAAAATGGTAACCACAAACAAAACGGAGGCGGTCACCCAGATACCTACGTAGGGAACAAACACAGCCAATCCAGTCATCGCTGCCAGCGCTATAGGGTTTCTGACTCCAAGAGAAGACAAAACTATCAAATAAACTACAAACACTATCACGAAAATGATGATCTGTCCTCTAAAAAAGGAATCCCAAATTATTCTTAATTGGCGGGACATACGACGGACATCGTAATCATATTTCGGGATTATATCGATCGAAGTCTTTCCTATATGCTGAGATTCAGCCAGGATAAAGTAGGCGACAAATACCACAAAAAATATTTTGCCAATACTGGCGGCTGCTCCTGTAGCTATCGATCCCACAATGCTTCCTGCCTGTCCCAGTAAGGGTTGAACTATCTCCAGGGCCCGATTGGCAAGATCATCGAGATGAATTATTTCCCCTACTCCGCCAAATTGCCCCAGATACACCGTTAGATCATTTGCCAGTTCAGGCAAGTTCTCCGCAAAATCCTGCAGCACATGAACTAAACTGGCTACCTGTTGGGCGATTGCCAAGCCGGCGCCAGCTAAAAGCCCAATCAAAAGAATTATTATCAGAACAAAAAGCAGCGTTGAACTGAGACGCCAGGACATTTTCGTTTTTTCAGTAAAGTAAATCACAACCGGACGGAATAGATAGGTGATGATGAAGGCAAGTATCAACAACGAGACAATCGACCGGTAGTAGATGAAGATTCCGGCCAAAATCGCCACTATCGTTAATCCAAATATTAACTTCGTGGTGGTAGACCAGAATGGTGATTTGATTGATTCTCGTGAGTCCATATCAACTTGCTCTATAAAGTTTTCTTATCTAATTTTATCATCCAGATGCTCTTCAGGGATAACCAATTAACGTTTTTCTGGAAGAATAATGCGCTGGTTCTGAAATCAGTCTTGTCTAGTGCTTATCCCCTTGTCCCTTGAATATAAAAACGAACAAACCGCAGGGCATGTGTGAAATTTCAAGTGCCAATACTCGTCTTCCAGACTCAAGCGCGGTAACTGATACCGCCAGGTCCGGGATCCAATAGTTCCTTTCTCCGTTGAAAAGGCATATTTGTATTCGTGTTTAATAAGAGATTGCTGCAAATCAGCAGTAAAGTGTTTAGGGTTCCCGTAAGGTACCACCAAACTCTCGACCTCGACCCCTAAATTGGATTGGATCAATTCCTTGGATCGACCAATTTCCCAATCCAACCAGGTTCCGGTCGCAAGTTTTAAATGGGGATGCGACATTGTATGACTGGCAAAATCAACTTGATCCTCTGCCTGGAGCTGTTTAAGTTCGTCCCATAACATAAAGTGATCGTTCTGAGCTCGGACATGAAGCAAAAGATCTTCAAACTGATCTTCCTCCAATTGCCTGGCTTTTTCAAATAAACACTCGAAAGAATCCGCTCCCTCATCGATAGGAGACCCAAACCAATCCAATGCCTTCCGAACCATCTCCTGGTTGGGCAGCCAATATTTATGGCCAGCCAGGCGCATTAGCCGGGCTATTTGATTTTCTCTCCCAGAATCCTGAATCAAACCAGGAATCAACGCTAAAGTATAGGGAAGCTCTACCTCTTTAAGCAGCTTTCTCCCCTGCTGCCAAAAAGCCTTTGTAGCGTCATCAACCAGAATGGCAACAGCCCTTCGAGGTAACTCCTCGTTTCTGTCCAATCTTTTCATCGCCTCTCGGAGAGGAAGGACATTACATTCCTGGACAAGATATTGAAGATTTTTCCTGATTAAGTTCTGATTAAAATTCCCAGACCGATCAGGATAAAGATGAGCAAATAAAACGATTAAGCGATTAGTTCCCAAAGCTGACACCAGGGGTTCGGCCATGACGAAGAAAGGAGCCGTCAATGGGTGTATTAAATTTGTCTTATTGAAAGAATAATGTAGCTTAGGTACCATTTGAGACTACTTAGCAGAATAACCCAATCTGAAAAATCCTCGAAAAACCTGCAGCCGTGGATCTCCCCTTCTTTTCCTCAATGGTCTGCACTCTGACTGACAGTATTAGAGGATGGTCAAATCTGTGAAATTTCCGGGGTCGCCCTCCATAAAGAGCAGGGAACCCAAGCTCTTTCTACTAGAGGAAAAAAGATAACCCAACCAAGATCACCAACAATGACCCCGCGATGATACCGATTCTCTTTAAATCTTTAATTACGTAGGTATAATCAGGATTAAAAACCCTTTTCTTCTTTGCCATAAACCTTACAACTCCTTAGCTGTCAATTAGATTCGCAGTAACAACAATCCTTTTATTATCTATCATATATGGGTAACAGGATATAAGCGTTGCCGTTGGCGCACCCGTTGACGCCAGAAACTTTACCTGGGTGGGTTCAGCGAACAACACATCTTCCACAACATAGGTGTAACTCTGCCTTTCGGAAAAAATAATTATTAAATCACCAGCTTCCAATTGATCAAGGTTTCTAAAAATTTCCCCATGAATATCATTATGCGCAGATAATACCACATTGCCAAATTCACCCGGGTTGGCGGAATTGATATGATGTCCAACACCCTTTTTTAATTGCTCAAAGCCATCACCTTCCACAACCGGCACATCCTGATTGATTTTCGGGATCTGCAGGCGGATCGCGTGTTGCGGGCCCTGGGTCGGAATGGGAATTTCTCCATAAGATTGCACCACGGGTTGCAGGTGCTCAGGAATTTCTGACAAATTCGGTTTACTACCTCCCGGGGAATCCGGTGGAGTATGACCAGATGGCAAAACAACTGCCACAATTAACGGTGTTGGGGTTAACGTCGGTTGTTCAAGCGCCAGGGCGACTTCCCGATTAAGTTCCTGCAGAATGTCCAGCCCATTAAAGAGGACAAAGATCAAACCCAAAACGGCCAGAATTTCTACCGTGAGAAGAAAACCATCGACTACTCGTTTCCCGCGTTTCCTTGATTCATCAACCGGGTCTTGAGGTCCTTCCCCTTCTGGGAAAGTTGACCGGATATCATCCCAGGAGGTTTCTTCCTCATCTGATACCAAACGGACGATTCGTCCCGTTTCCCGATAGCGTTCAATGCGTTCATTACGACCAGAACGCTGTTTTTCTATCAGCAGCCTGCGTAATTCATTTACAGATAAATCTCGGGGATCTTTGTTCTTTGCCACTCCAAAATTATAATCGGGCTTGGAGGAACTGCCAAGTCAGCTGCCCCCACCAAATAGTCACTATACGTTCT
This sequence comes from uncultured Anaerolineales bacterium, assembly GCA_964532455.1. Taxonomy (GTDB): domain Bacteria; phylum Chloroflexota; class Anaerolineae; order Anaerolineales; family UBA11858; genus B10-G9. The sequence goes on along the minus strand of CAZHHT010000016.1, from coordinate 16,860 downwards.
AAATTGTTAAATTCTCATTAAAAATAACCGCTCTTGAGAATTCTCGACATTAGTTTTTCTCATGCTAGAATTAGGTAGGAAATATTATTGGGCACAAGGAGATCAGGGATGGATCCTAGAATACAAACCTTAGCAAAAATCTTGGTGGAGCATTCAGCTAGAGTAGTGCCAGGAAACTGGGTTGCCATTGAGGCCACCACCGCTGCCGAACCATTGGTCAGGGCGCTATTCCAGGAAATATTAACTCATGGCGGCTTTCCTTATCCGCTGCTGAAGTTTCCAGAACAAGCCAGAGAATTGTTTTCCTTGGGAAGTGATAATCAGCTCTCGCATGTCGATCAACTTAGAAACCAGGTCTATAACCAGTTTGAGTCCCGGATCAAAATCTATTCCTTAACCAATCCCAACCAACTGGTTGATTTTCCACCTGAAAAACAAGCCATATTCCAGCAAGCCCAATCGCCTATCCTCGCAACTCAAATGGACCGGGGAGCCCGGGATGAGTTCAAGTGGGTGACTACGCTCTTTCCTACACCCGCCTATGCCAGGGAAGCCGGGATGAGCCTAACAGCCTTTGAAGACTTTGTTTATGGGGCTTGCTTTGCTGACAGGGATAACCCCATCGACCTCTGGCAGCAGGTAAAAGAAAATCAAAAAGCGGCTTTGTCTCTCTTTCAAGGCCATGACCGGATCCAGCTAAAAGGTCCAACCATTGACCTGGAATTATCAGTAAAAGACAGGACATTTATTAATTCCTTCGGTACTCACAACATGCCGGATGGTGAAATATTTACCGGTCCGGTTGAAGAGTCACTCAACGGCTGGGTCCGATATTCTTACCCAGCGATCCATCAAGGAGTCACAGTTAAAGGGATTGAATTAACCTTTAAGGATGGCAAGGTAATTCAAGCTTCCGCGGAGGAACAGGAAGGTTATTTGCTGAAACTTTTGGATTCTGATCCGGGAGCACGATATGTCGGAGAATTTGCTGCTGGTATGAATGCGAATATCCAGCAATTTTCAGGCAACATCCTCTTTGATGAAAAGATTGGCGGTACAATCCACATAGCTATCGGCGCCGGATACCCCGAAACCGGTAGTAAGAACAAGAGTGCCCTGCATTGGGATATGATCTGTGATATGCGATCCGATTCGACTATCACTGTGGATAACAACCTGGTATACAAGAACGGGGAGTTTCTTTTCTGAGGTCACACAATAAACCATTCATTACCCCTAGCGGATAAACCTGTGAGGTAACTATGCCTGACCGAGAAATACTTCAATCCTTCTCCAAAGAAACCTTAATCGAGATGTTGGAAGATCAAGCGAAAAATTGGCTTGCTCATGATGGTCTCTGGTTTCTGGCAGTAGAAAAACAGTACGGTATGGAGACCGCCATCAAATTGGACAAGGAAGCCTGGATCTCCTTTACTCAAATCGAAGCGAAAAGAATTATGCGCCGCCACAACATTTCCACCGGTAGCGGGATTCCTGCTCTAAAAAAGGCTCTTCAGTTCCGGTTATATGCCCGAATTAACGAACAATCATTAATTGATATTGACCAACAGACATTACGGTTTGAAATGAACGACTGCCGGGTACAGTCTACTCGAAAAAGGAGAGGGCTGGATGATTTTCCCTGCAAACCTGTGGGGATTGCAGAATATGCCTTTTTTGCTCACACCATCGATGACCGGATCCGGACTACGGTGATTTGCTGCCCCCCGGATGATCATCCGGAAAGTTACTACTGTGCCTGGCAGTTCACCCTGGAGAACCAACCCATCCCGATTGCTGAGTTGACATAAATACTTAAACTAGTAACCGGGAGAATTCCAGGTTACTAGTTTGGATTGATAAAAATTACTTCCCTCTTAAGATCCCCCGCCGGACAGCTACAACATCCTCTGTGGTAATAAATGCTTTTTCATCCACTTCCCGGACCAGCTTCTCAACTTCCTGAATCTGTTTCCGCCTAACGCTGCAAGTAATCACTGATACCATGCCGTCCTTTCCTCTGGCAGGGATTTCAGTAACAGCATAGTCGTTTTCCCGCAATACATCGAGGATAGCAGATCCCCACTGAGAACTAATCACCCGGACCTCAGCAAAACCTATAGCCAATTTGCTTTCCAGCCACATCCCGGTGACATTTCCAGTCGCAAAACCAGCCGCGTATACAACCACATTAAGCAGATTTTTTGTGTCTGATAATACAAGCGCGATGGTCAACAACCAGATCAAAGAATTGATAAAACCGAGCAGCCAGACCCAGATCTTATTGCTCCTCAAGGTGAAAATCACCCTTAAGGTGTCTAAACTTGTCGAGATTACCCGAATTAAAAAAATAAATAGGGCAATTAACAAACTTTCCTGTGTAAGCTGGAATATATACATATCCAGTAATCCTCTTTTTTTCTAAACCTGATTTAACCGGTTTAAACCACCCTTAATCAATAATACAATTCTTAACTTAATTATTCCTATCCATCAATTTAAAGTACATATCCTGAGCATAAGACTTCACCATTCTTCGCATGCTGAATTCAGGCGCAAGCGTCCGGATGGATTCTTTCATCCTGGCAATCCATTCTACTGGCAGATTGCCGGTAGAGCGGTCATAGAACAAGGGAATGATTTCGTTCTCCAGCGTATCATAAAGACTTTCGGCATCCGTTTCGTCCTGAAGGTTGTAATCCTCGTTGCTTTCGTCGTTTCCAATTGCCCAGCCATTATTTCCGTTAAATCCTTCCCGCCACCAGCCATCTAGGACTGAAAAATTCAGGGCACCATTTAAGGCTGCCTTCTGTCCTGATGTTCCAGAAGCTTCATTTGGCCGTCGGGGAGTATTCAACCAGACATCCACCCCTTGGATGAGATATCTTGCCAGATTCATATCATAATCTTCCAGAAAAACTAGCCGTCCCCCACTCTCTGCCATTTTTACTTTGCGATACACTTTCTGGATAAGCAATTTTCCGGGTTTATCCGCAGGATGGGCTTTTCCTGCAAAGATAATCTGCACCGGCATATCGGGTTGATTGATGATATTTAACAAGCGCTCAAAGTCTCTTAGAATCAGGTCTGCCCTTTTGTAGGTAGCAAACCGTCTGGCAAAACCAATTGTTAAGGCATAGGGATTCAACAGAGCACCAGAAGCGATCACTTGAACAGGATGAATCTTATCCTGCATCCACTGACCACGGACTCGTTCCCGCATATAAAAGACCAGTTTTCTTTTCAAGTGGCGGCGGACAACCCAGAGTTCTTCATCTGGAATATTGATAATATTCTCCCAGATCTCCGGATCATCAATATTCTCCATCCAATCCGAGCCCAAATATCTTTCATACAAATTTCTTAATCTTCGTGCAAGCCAGGTTCCAGTATGAATCCCGTTAGTGATATGACTGATAGGAACGTCTTCAACACGTGTGTCAGGCCAAAGATAGTTCCACATTTCCCGGGCTACTTCGCCATGAAGTTCAGAAACACCATTGCGAAGGTCCGACATTTGCATGGCTAATACCGGCATACTGAAAGTTTCCCCCCAGGATACCTTGTGACGGGCGAGATCAATAAACTGCTCTCTTTTCAGCCCAAGCTTCTCCTGGAATGTCGAGAAATACTTATCAATCAACCATTCGGGAAATTCATCACTGCCAGCAGGAACAGGTGTGTGAGTTGTAAAGACTGTTTTACCTTTAATAATCTCAATTGCTTCTTCCAGACCAGAACCTTTCTTTACCAATTCCCTCACCCGTTCCAGGGCAAGGAAAGCCGAATGGCCTTCATTCATGTGCCAGACAACAGGATCGTGTCCCAACTTTCGCAGGGCTCTCACGCCGCCTATCCCAAGGATAATTTCCTGTGAGATACGCAAATCCAGATCACTACTGTACAAGCGGGAGGTTAATTCCCTGTCTTCATCCGAATTTCCCTCAACATTAGTATCCAGCAAATACAAGGGAACTCTTCCAACCTGAATTTTCCAAATCCTGACTAAAACTTCCCTGCCGGCTAATTCCACATCAATTGTTAACGTTTTTTCATTTTCATCGACCAGCGGCAGTACGGGTAATTCATTAAATTTCAGCTTTACATACTGGGCTTCCTGCCAACCATCCTCAGTAATCAACTGGGTAAAGTATCCTTTGGTATAGAGAAACCCCATGGCAACAAGCGGCAATCCCAGATCACTGGCTTCTTTAAGGTGATCGCCAGAAAGCACACCCAAACCACCAGCATAAATTGGCAGAGTTTCATGCAAGCCGAATTCAGACGAAAAATAGGCAATGAGCTCGTTTTGCACATGCCCATGATTTTCCTGGTACCAGGTATCTTCCCGTTCCATGTACTGATCAAAAGCGAGCAGCGCCCGGTCATAAAAATCAAGAAAGTAACTGTCATGGGTGACTGCATTTAATTTCGCTCTTTCCACGTTTCTCAGGAACTGAACCGGATTATGTGATGTCTGTTCCCATAAATCACTGTCAATTCTTTTATACAACCCCTGAACATCAGGATTCCAGGTCCACCACAAGTTATATGCCATTTCCCCCAGACGCACTATGCGTTGGGGAAGACTGAAATGATTGGGATTTACTCCATGATGCTTTGCCATTGCCGAAAAGCCCTCCTCATCAAACTGAGGTTAAGTATTAATAAAAACCTCGCCAATTTTACCATTAGAGGTCTATTGAGTAAACCAGACCCTGACTATTTTTCAGCGCCAGAGAGGGTGAACAAAGCTGATCGATTGGATTCTCCGGGATCAGGAAATTCAGATATTCTTAAGGTCAATTATTCTTCCCCCTGGTTTCGATCGGATTTTTATCGCTCGAAGCGGACTTCTCCCCAGGTTCTAATATTCTCGGGAGGTGGAAGAACCTCTCCCTCTGGCCGGCGGATGAATACCATAGCCTCAACCTGGCAAGCTGGCACACATAATCCACAGCCGACACAGCTTCCCGGATCAACTTCGCAGACCAAATCGCCCAGTTCAAGGGCGTCAAATTGACAATGTTCAATACAATCCCCGCAGGCGACACATAAATCCTCGTCAATTACAACCAGAAAATCAGATTTTGTGATCGCAGATGGTTTGTTAAATTTAACCACAGCCCGCAGGATACCGCAGCTGCAGGTACAGCAGTTGCAAATGTAGTAATTTGGTCCCTGGTAATTCCCGGTGGTATGCACCAGCCCAGCCTCTTCCGCTTCTTTTAATTTCTTTAAGGATTCTTCTTTTGTGATTGCCCGATCCACATCACTTTTATCGAAGGCACCCTCGATTGGTGCGAATACCAGGCAGTTTTCTATCGGATGCTCACACGGATCACCAATCAGCTTTTTTTGTACCCGGCAAATACAATCTCGCACACCCCAAGATTTTGCCTTTTCCAGCAAGTCAGATGCTCTTTCATAGGGGAATATTTCCATTTCAAAATCTACCGATTCTTCAATCGGAATTACCCGATGAACCGATAATCCTTTCCCAGTTATTTCTCCCTCAGTTTCCCGAAAATACTGCTCGAAGAGTTCTGCCAACTCCTGATCCATACGAGGAAGTAATTCTTCGTAAAATCCAACCACAAAAGGCATTAACCCATATACCAATTCCCGGTCTCTTTTTGAGAAAAGAATTACTTTCTTCCTAACCATGTTCTTTAAGGTTCGCCGGGCTTGTTTTTCAGGGAGATTTGCCCGGGAAGCAATGAGTGAAGTTGATTCTTTTACAAAAAACATTTCGGCAGCCAGCTCCGCTTCCTCAGGTGTAAATATCTTTTCCAGCAAGCGCAATTCTATTCCGCTCTCTGTTGCTATGTACCGATTTGGCAAATCATCCAATTTTAGTGCTAGATTTTTGTAGACGTCAGTGTTCATAACAAACTTTCCCTGTCGTGATAAAAATTCTCTTTGGGATAATCTATTTTTCTACTCAGGCTGGTTTTATCAATTTGGCAGCTTCTTGAATAATAACATCAGACACATCTGTTTTTTCCATTAAAGGCAGTTCTTTTTTACGGCCATTTTTCCAAATCAGCGTTACCTGGTTTTTATCAGATCCAAATCCAGAATCTTTCTGACTGACATCATTAGCAACAATCAGGTCAAGCTCCTTTTTTCCCAGTTTTGATGATGCGTTTTCCTGAAGGTTCTCAGTTTCAGCAGCAAAACCGATTGTCAACCGCGGTCCAATCCCAATAGATTTTTTTCTCTGAGCCAGTTCACCAAGGATATCCGGTGTGGCTTCCAAGTTAATCACAGATAAGCCACCCTGGTCCTTTTTAACTTTCCGATTCATTTCTTGATCCAGTTTATAATCGGCAACGGCTGCAGCCATGATCAACAAATCAGCTTTTTCAGTTTCCTTCAATACAGCAGTAAACATTTGTTCAGCTGTTGTGATGTCAATCTTTGATGCGCCAACCGGGGAGGTTAAACAAACAGGGCTTGAGATTAACATCACTTCAGCGCCCTGGTCCAACGCCGCCTGAGCCAGGGCGAATCCTTGTTTTCCTGAAGACTTGTTGGATAGTACCCGAACCGGGTCAACCGGTTCCTGAGTTCCGCCCGCGGTAATAACCACTTTTTTCCCTTTCAGAACACCATCCTTTCCTATAAATACCCGCAGATGACCCAAGAGCTGGTTAGATTCCAGCATCCGACCTTTCCCTGATATTCCGGATGCCAGATGACCTGCAGCAGGACCTAAAAGTATAACTCCGCGTTTTTCCAGTATTTGAAGGTTTTCTTGGGTCGCTGGATGTGAATACATACTCCCGTCCATCGCAGGGGCCACCAGCAGTTTGGTTCGTGATGCCAGGGCACTTACAGTAAGCAAATTATCCGCTAATCCATTGGCAAGTTTGGCAATCGTGTTCGCAGTTGCCGGGGCAATCAAAAAAGCCTGGTTTTCTTCCCCTAACTTAATGTGAAGAACATGATCTTCAACCTGCCATAAATCTTGATCGACGTAAGCCTTGCGGCCTGTTACTGACGAGAAAGTAAGGGGGGAAACTAGACTGGCGGCAGATTCTGTCAGAATAACATCCACCATTGCCCCCGATTGGGTTAATTTTGATGCCAGATCTACAATTTTATAAGCAGCAATAGATCCTGTAACGCCCAGTACAATTCGTTTTTCTTCAAATACCTTCATTTAAGATTCCTTATTAACCCTTCTGGATAATGATTTACAGCCAGCTGTCATTCTGAGGATATCGGTCCAGAGTCCAAGAAGTTTAAGTTTCCCGGTATCTATAAGTACTCTTGACAACTCAAACCTGTTAAGGGGTTAGAGTTTTTCCAGTCCCTTATTGGTTCATATCCCAAATGATTCGAAGTCCATCCAGCGTCAGCCAGGGTGCGACAATATCTATCATCCGGGTTTCCCGGGCAATAATCTCTGTTAGTCCACCTGTAGCGATAACCTTCATTTCAGGACCCAGTTCAGCGCGAAAACGAGTGACCATCCCTTCGACCAGACCTACATATCCGTAAATTAAGCCTGACTGCATAGAATGGGGTGTATTCTGTCCGATAACAGAGGGGGGCGTTCTTAACTCTACCCGGGGCAGTTTGGCTGCCCTCTGGAATAAGGCTTCAGCAGCGATGCCAATTCCGGGCGCGATTGCTCCCCCAAGGTAATCTCCATCCCGGGAGATAGCATCAAAGGTGGTCCCGGTGCCGAAATCAACCACACAAGCTGGCCCCCCGTAAAGAGTCTGAACCGCAGCAGCATCAACAATTCGATCTGCGCCCACTGATCGCGGAGTTTCATAAAGGATACGTACACCGGTTTTTACACCGGCATCCACAACCAGGGGATCCTGGTGTATATATTCCCGGCAAGCCTGGAGAAAAATCCCGTTAAGCGGAGGCACAACGGAAGCAAGGCAAATACCGCTGATATCATCTGGTGATAAATTCTCGTGCTTAAGCAAACCATCAATCTGGAGTCCATATTCGTCCGGCATGCGGTTGTGATCAGTTGAAACCCGCCATCGGGGTCCTAACACATCTCCCTGATATAAGCCGATAGAAATATTTGTGTTTCCAATATCGATTGTCATTAACATGTTTTTTCCCCCACATGGTTTTGATCATTTACCAGAACAATTGTTGGGTGCCAATTCTCCGGCAGAGGTTCGGACACCAGAATATGGGACATAATTATTATCCGGTCACCCTGATGACAGAGGCGCGCAGCTGCACCATTGAGTTCAATAATGCCCGAGTCCGGTTCACCTGCTAGTGTATATGTTTCGAACCGGGCTCCAGTTGTTACATTCACAACCTGAACATATTCAAATTCCTTGATTCCGGCTTGTTTCAGCAAGCTTCTGTCAATAGTTATACTCCCTTCATAGTCCAGTTCTGTTCCAGTCACAACTGCTCGATGTATTTTAGATTTCAGTAGTTTTCGGTACATAATTTTCTCTTGTTATTAGGTAGCAGATTTGAGAATTCGTATTCTATTTGCTAATAACAAAGTGTCCAACATATTAGCAAAGTTAGTAAATCAGGTTTCCCGTTGAAGTAGAACAATATTATCAATAAGACGAGTTCGACCGACAAAAACTGCCATGGATAACAGGCAGGATTCAATTTCCCCTCCTAATTCTTCAAGGGTTTCCGGGTGAGCACAGGAAACGTATTGAAGCTCAGCCAATTGTTCTTCATTGACCACCCGGGCAACGATCTCCCTTATTTTGTCTGCATTTTTTTCGCCTTTTTGAAAAGCATCTTTCGCTGTATTGAGTCCCCGGGAAAGACAAAGTGCCGCTTGTCGTTCCCCTTCATTCAAGTAGCTGTTGCGGCTGGACATTGCTAACCCGTCCGTCTCGCGGATGATTGGACAAATTACAATCTCAATTGGATAATTTAGATCGCGGACCATCTGTTTGATAACAACAGCCTGTTGAGCGTCTTTTTGTCCAAAATAAGATTTATCAGGCCGGACTGCATTAAACAGCTTTGACACTACGGTTGTAACGCCCCGGAAATGCGTGTTTCTAACCTGCCCTTCCAGGGGTTTAGTTACTTGTTCAACATTAATCCAGGTCTGAAAATCCTCCGGATACATGGTTTTTACAGAAGGTATCCAAATCAGATTTGTACCAACACCCCTTAACAAGCCCAGATCCCGCTCGATATCCCGGGGGTAACTATCCAGATCCTCATCCGGAGCAAACTGTGCGGGATTTGCAAATATACTCACTACAACACTTTCACAATCCTGTTTCGCTCTTTTAACCAACGAGAGATGTCCTTCATGTAGATATCCCATAGTGGGGACAAAACCCAGCGGCCGTTTCAGCCTTAACAATGCCTCCTGCAAATCATCAAAAGTTTCAACTGTCTTCATAGTTTTTTCCATATAAATCCACTTGTGACTGAACCAATTGAAATAAAAGATTATTCACAGGTGTAGACACATTTATCCTCTTTCCCTCCCGGACAATCTCTCCACAGATTGCATCAATTTCAGTTGGTGATCTCCGCCTTATATCCTGGAGCATGGAAGAAATGTTCTTGGATGTCGCGGCAGCAACTTCTTCAACTGCAAGGGCAGGATCTTTGAAAATTAATTCAATACCTTTTGCTGAAGCAACAGAAGCAGCTTCTTCAGCTGCAATACTCATAATTTTTTTGGCAGCACTGCTTTCGAGCAGTTCTCCGTTCTTTACGCCTAAAAGGGCAGAGAGGGGATTAATGGCAGCATTGACAATTAGCTTGCTCCAAACCAAGCCTGATAAGTCCGTTGTTTCGTGAATCAAAAATCCGGCTTGCTGTAGATAAACCTTAACTGTACGTAGACGCGGATGAATACCAAGTGTTATCACTCCTTCACCACCAGGACGAACCAATCCTGGCTCAAGAAGAGTGGCCCCGTATGTTGTTACACCCAGTGCAGTTCGTTCTTCTCCCAACACATCGCTTAAGATCGCCAGGTTTCCCAGCCCGTTTTGCATAGTTAGAGCCACACTATCGTGCTGCATCACTTCTTTGAGCTGCAGAGCTGCCCGTTCAGTCTGCCAGGATTTCACCAATACAAGCGAATAAGGAGCTTTTTTTATTTCCCTGATATCAGATGTTGCCTTGACCGGATAAGCAAACTCCCCTGTTTCCCCCATTATCCGGATACCTTTTTCCCGAACAGCCCGGATTCCTTCCTTCCAGGTGCCCAATAGTGTTACTTTAACCCCAGACGCAGCCAGACGGCTTCCAAACAGCAGAGCCATCGCGCCAGTCCCTACAATCAGGATTTCTGCCATGGATCAGGATTCTCCCACCAGGTTCAAGAATAACTCCCACTCCTGATCAGAGATCGAAAATGAATTCTCCTGAGTGGGAAATTTTCCCTGCAGAACATCATGATGATAAGCCCGGATAGCTGTATCAATTTCCTCATGAAGGTGGGTATATTGCTTAACAAATTTTGGTGTAAATCTATCATATAAACCCAAAAGATCATGAGTGACCAGGACCTGGCCATCACAACCACTGCCAGCACCAATACCTATCGTTGGTATCCTTAACTTTTGGGTGATGTAAGCAGCAACCCGGTCTGGAATTGATTCCAATACAAGGCCAAAACAACCCGCATCCTCCAAAGACAGTGCATCTTCAAGGAGAGAACCGGCTGCTTCAGCTGATTTCCCTTGTACTCTGAAACCCCCAAATTTATGAACACTTTGTGGTGTAAGTCCCAGATGAGCTAAAACAGGAATACCAGCATCGAGGATTGCCCTTACTGCATCTAGGCGTTCCCTTCCTCCTTCTAATTTCACGGCATTCATTCCGGATTCTTGAAGAAATCGCCCTGCATTGCGAACCGCGTCCTCTACACTAACCTGGTAGGACATAAAAGGCATATCGCCAATCAGCAGTGCCCGGGAAGCACCCCGGGAAACTGCCCGGCAGTGATGGAGCATTTCTTCCATAGTCACAGGCAATGTGTTTTCATATCCCAGAACAACCATTCCCAGGGAATCTCCTACCAGGATGGAATCAATACCTGCAAGGTCAACTGCCCTGGCTGTTGGATAATCATAGGCAGTCAGCATGGTCAGCTGTTCACCACGCTGTTTTTTCAGGTGAAAAGTATGGGTCGATATTTTCCGATGAGCATCGGGGGAATCAGACATGGTACCCTCCTTGGCTGGTAGGGGCCAAATGCTATTTAATCAATGTTTTATTTATGTCCCGGTTTGGGGTCAAATCCGGGCAGTACCATATTATCCCTTAAATTCTAAAGATAATCAAGGATTGGAAATCTGTTTCAAATTGGTAAAATTTCACTCAGAATACCCATGTTCTTGCAGGAAATCACCAAATAGTCTGTCGCACTGGGCAAGCTGGAAATCTGTAAATGAATCTTTATAGCGTCCAACCTTTCCCTTTACAAAGTGTAATCCCTGCCGATTTTGAGCTTTTTGTTCCGGGCGATAACTGTCTACGATCTCTTTGATTTTATTCTTAGTTTGGTCAATTTCGAGGAAAGCAATTAATTTATTTACTTCATGGTCATAATTTGATTTTAAATCCTCATACTTTACAGCCAGAGTATGTTCAGAAGAAAGCCAGCCTCTGGCTATCTTAACATAAGGCTCCATGAAATTAATAGATTTTTCAATGGTTGTCAGGGGAGTAAAAGCATTCTCAAGTCCCTTTTGAGACATTTTCTGCCCATTTTCATAAGCAGATAATAGAGCATCCCTGGGATCCCGGTAAATATAGGTTGATTTAATCACTCCCAGAGCCATTAGTAAATTTGCTAAAGGTCGTCTCTCTGCATGAAGCTTTATCACGTATGGTCGTTCAATAATTAAGGGCAGTATAACAGGAATCAAACGATAAAAACTTAGGGTTCCCAAATTGCAGTTTATCTCTGTTAAAAATTGTTTCAGGGGATATTTGGCTCTGATCTCTATTGCATTTACTCCCCCACCTGCAACAACCAGATCCTGGGTAAGGTTATAATACCAACCCGATCCAGCCCTGGGCATTCCAACTGATAAGATCATTTGTTTATTCATTTAGTTTTTTCTTCCTATTTTCTGCATTTTGGCTGAGTTTTTGTTTCTCATCATTCGATAAAAAGGAAATTTCCAATGAATTCCGTTGAGCTTGACGAATTTGATCAGGTGTTAATCCTGCTGCAGGTGCCGCTTGTTCATATTCATGTCTGAGATTTATCCCACTAATACCAGGATCATCGGTATTGATTGTAGCCAGGATTCCCTCTTCCAAGAATGTCCGCAGTGGGTGCGAACTATACTTATCAACAACCCGGGTCTGGATATTGCTGGTCAGGTTTGATTCCAGCCCAATTTGCTTTTCTGCCAGATACCGCATCAATACCGGATCCTTGACAGCGCTGACGCCATGACCAATCCGGTCTGCATTTAACTCCTCTACTGCCTGCCAGATACTATCTGGCCCCGCTTCTTCGCCGGCATGGATTGTGATTTTCCATCCCGCAGCCCTCCCTTCCTGGAAATGGTCAACAAACAACTGTCCAGGATAATTCTTTTCGTCACCTGCTAGGTCCAGGGCAACGATTTGGTTTTTATATGCCAAAAGGGTTTCCAATTCCTTCCACCCTAAATCCGGTCCATAGGTACGGCTGATAATTCCAATAATATTAACCTGGATGCCAAATTCAATCCGCCCTTGATTGACGCCTTCCAAAACGGCTTCTACAACCCCTTCCAGGGATAAACTATGCGGTTCAGCCATAAACATAGGACTGAAGCGGAGCTCAATGTAGTCAATACCCTCCAGAGATGCGTCTTCAACATTCTCGTAAGCAACCCGCCTGCAGGCATCATAATCCGCCAGCACACCGATCATATATTTAAATTTTTCAATAAAAGCCATCACCCCTGGACGCGGATCTGTGATCTGAACATAAGGTCTCAAACCTTCAATATCACTCGCCGGAAGTGGAATTCCGTGTTTCTTCCCCAATTCCAAAATCGTCTCCAGGCGGATACTCCCGTCGAGATGACGGTGCAAATCAATCAGTGGAAGGGTTGCATCAATCAAAGTCTTTCTCTCCTGGAATTCTGAAGGGCAGTTTCTTTTTTCTTAAAGACCAATTATAATAAACAAAAGTAAGATTGGCTAAAGGAGATCTATTCATGAGAAAGGCAATCGCATTCACATTCGGAGCAGTACTCGGAGGGGTCCTGGGTGGTATAGCAGCGCTGCTGCTGACTCCCCATTCAGGGAAGGAACTGCGCTCCACAATTCGACAACAAGTAGATGATATCCAAATTGAAATCAAAGAAGCTGCCCAGAATAAGCGCGCTGAACTTGAGAAACAACTGGAAGTCTTAATTGAGCATAAAGAATCTAAATAATTCCGGGAACCAGGTAAAAAACGGATTTTGTGCCTCTGGATTTGTTCCTTTCAACGAAATTAAATAAAAACACTCCCATTCTTCCATCAGAATATGGAAGTGTTTTTTTTATTTTATTCTTCTCTCAACTCAAATTGATAATCAGCTTTTTGGCGGGTAAATCGGGTGGTCCCGGTAACAACCAGAACCGCTTCCTGAACGCCCCCCTTTCCAATCGTAATCGGAATCTCTACCTGATTTTCCGTGGATACTGTTAAATACTGGATTCTTGGAGCTGCACCAAGGTAAATTAGAGCCAATCGGTAAGTTTGAGGAAGTGTATTTTCGATGCGGACAAAACCCTCATTGACCCATCCTCCATTATCTTCTTCAAAGTCTGCAGAGTATCCGATTACAGGGATCGAGACATCATCCAGCAAGAATCCTTCACCATGAACTGCAGCGTCTGTTATATATTCAAAACGGACTTGAATAGTCTCTCCAGCATAAGCGGATAGATCAACACTTTCCAATATCCAGCTGCCGTCACCTCCTGACAATCCGTTGTATCCCCATCCATAACTGTTGCCGGATGGATCCTCTGAAATAGTCGACGGCGCTCTGATAATCCTCCATTCCCCACCGTTTGTTGAAATTTCCAGGAACACGTAATCATAATCCTCTTCCAGATCATACCAAATCCAATAATTCATCGTAATGGATCCGGAGGTTTCGCTGAAGTCAAATTTGCGGGTTAACCGCATATCCGACTGGTCCCCTTTATTGGACCAAAAAGCATATGAACCTGAATGTGGATATTCTGGCAGGACCTGGACCGACTGCTGCCCCTCAAATTGCAGTCTATAGGATCCCTGGCAGTTTAATTCAATATAATCAACCCCATACTGGTGGACATCTCTATGCTCCACTCCCGTCGGGCATTGATCGATGCTCTCGGTGGGATAAAAACCCGGGGCTTCAGGATAGTTTGAGTAGCTAAATCTATCTGTGGCGTTATTATCATCTTTGATATAGTTAGTGACAACCCAATCAAGGAATAGATCATCGGCAGTAATTTTGGATCCGGTATCAGGATCAACGATTTCCAGGTCCTGCAGCACTTTATCTACACTCTGCAAACCGTTTAGATCATCGGATACCAATGCTTTGGTCGCTTCACTGCCGAATCGGTCCAGGAAGTAGGTTACAAAAAGAAAACTGGAACCATAGTGAGGAATAGTCGCATTGGGATCATTCGGCCAATCATTCAGCTGAGAATCAGGGTCATCAGCATAATAATAATCATGAGTAGGACCTTCCCGGAGACCAGTTAGAAGGGTTGCCAGTTCAGAAAATCCCTCATTCAGCCATGAAGTTTCATTTCTGTCCCGATACCAATGGATCATGTGCTGAAACTCATGAGCCAAAACACCATAGGTATATCCTTCAGCTAAACCCGCATTATCAGCACTGAGCATAAAGGTTTCATGAGCATTGGAGAATTCGTGTACCAGCGGGTGGTATTCATCAATAGAGGCATAATAACCTGCCAGATTGGATCCCAATCCCCTGGCGTAAATCACATAAAGATGGGGGTCTTCATCAACTCCCGGAGTCCATTCAGAACCAAAGAATTCCTGATTGGTCGGATAAATATTATCCTCAAATTCTGCGGCCAAATTGTCAAGCGTCTTTTTTGAATAATCAACGCCATCTTCAATCCAAAAATAAAGGTGATCAGTCACAGCGGCCAGGGTTGTCTCAACCTGGAAATTTTCGGCCGTATCCGTATCTGTCACCCAAAAAGATTCCTTCTCGCCAACTTGCCGGTCCAGGCTTTCTACCGGCAGTGTCAGGGGAATGTTTTCTTTTCCCTCCAGCCGTTGGGCGATATCGATTGGATCATTGATCGGGACCTCCTCATTCAACAAGGTCTCCAATGTATTAGAAAATTGGTCTGCGGAAATTTGACCGGGAGGTATCACTTCCACTTCGATGGGCGTTTGGGTATTCGTGTCATTTTCCTGAATCCAGACATTGATCCCGTATCCAATAACACCGCATGCCAGACAGGAAAAACACAAAACAATGACAGCCAAAATACTCAAAACAATAAGTAATGGTTTCTTATTCAGGGTAGACGCTCCTCGGACTGATCTTTAGATTTAGTAAATACTGCTATTGCAGCTGTGATCAAACCAAACATGATCCAGGGATTTGGGACTGCAAAGGAATCAAACGAGAATGTATCACCTAAAAATGCCACAATGCCCAGAAGTGAAGCAATTCCCCAAAACCTTTCTTCTTTATCTCTCGATAACCATAAATATAATGCTCCTGCAGTCAGAATCAACAAAAATACGATAAAAATCACTCCCCCAACCATACCAGTTTCTGCCAAGATCCTAATTAAAAAGTGCTTAACAGAAATTATGCGGGTTCTACCGGGATACGGGACAATGTGCCGGAGCAATTGGGGGGTTTTTGTCAGCTGCTGATATGGTATAAATTTGGAAAAATACAGAGTGAAATTCCCCAGTCCGACACCAAAAACCGGATTACTTAAAAAGATCAGCCAAGCAGTCTCCCAATAAGTCATCCGAGATCCAAATCCGATGTAGTTGAAATACTTCTTCAGGTCGAGGTCCTCTGTGACAGTAAAATATTCCCACATCCGTGAGATATAACTGTTCTGGGTTCCCAAGATAAAAAACAAAACCAAAAACCCTCCAACACCAAGGAGGATTAAAACCAGGCGGTATTTATGAAGTATTTGGACAAGAAGAGATTTTTCCTGAGCCGATTTTTTCTCCTCCTGAGTCTTATGTTGAGGTCCAATGATCTTCATTAAAAAACCTAATCCTATCACCACCACTCCTAAAATTAAACCCGTTCGGGAAAGTGTAAAAGCAAGAATAGTGACCATCCATACAAAAAGGAATCTTTCAATCGTGATCCATTTCCAACGCCACTTGAACACCGTGTAGTTTTCCAGGCTCGCTCCTAATACCCATGGCAGCCAAATCACAATCAACTGGTCAGCAAAGGAACTCGGTTCGTAGGTCATCCCGGAAACCCTGGATGTATTTAATTTTTGGATGGTGACAAACCGCTGTAGCTTTGCCATCACATCATACCAACCGGGGATCAAATCAGTGGTATAGAGAGCTTGAAGGGAGCTCCAAATCAAAACCAATCCCAAGCCGGCATAAACCCACTTCAAAGAAAATCGCAATTCTGCGATGGTTTGTGGAAATGGGTGACGAGGGACGGGCCGGCCTACGAGGTCTCCGCGCGGCGGATCTACAAGCTCACGCCGTCCGTATTCGCGGCCTACCTGGGGATCAAGCAGGCGGGGGACCTCACGGCGGACATAGCCCCGACGAAAACCTACGCCCTCGTGCGGGAGCTTGCGCAGATAGAGGCGGAAAGCCTGGGCAGGGGTGGGGCCCTTCACAACGCGCTGATCATTAATGACGGAAGCCCGCTTGGAGATGACGGT
>CAZHHT010000015.1:0-41801 GCA_964532455.1 uncultured Anaerolineales bacterium | reverse complement strand
AACTCCATCCCCCGATCGTTTCACCTGTCACAAAACACCATTCCCCCTGCCCTATCACTCCCTCCAGTGTCACTTCTGTTCCAACAGCGATATCGCCGATCCAGGTCCTGGTTATCTCGTAGGTCTCACCTTCCTCGGTTGTCGTTTCCTGTCCCGGATAAGCGTCATAAATGGGCATCGGGGCGTTAGGAAATTCTCCCCCTTCTGGCCCCTTTGGTGTCACTATTGCAGGCCGGGGAAACCAATCTTCTTCCATTCGGGCCAAAGCTTCTGTGTATGCCTCACTGCCCTGCTCGTACACTGACAGGTCGTAAACCTCTACCCCTACTTCATCAGCTGGTCTTCCATCAGGAATTATTCTTTCAATCCCTTCGGATCCAAAAATGGTATCGATCTTTTCGGCAAGGATGGTTGTCTTTATGTATCCTGCGCGCACAAGTAGAAGCACTCCTACTACAACAAAAGACGCAAATAAAAGTATTGCTGAGATAGTAGTTAGGCTTATGGTGGGTTTCTTTTCATCGTTCATAAGATATCTCCTGCTCTTGCAAGCCACAGATACACCAATCCTATTACTGCAGCGAACACGGCCCAGGGAAATTTCACAGCCTCTTCGTCTTCTTCTATCTTGCCAAAGTTACTCAGGATGTGCTTCGTCCTCTCCCAGATCTTTTTTGGGGACCGCTTCCAGAAAAGAGGAATAATTCCCAGGATGCTGGACCCTAGTATCGCCAGCGGCATCCACAATCCGTCTTTATAAGCTATAGCCAATAACCCATAAGCCAGCACCGCATCCCCTTGCCCAAACACACCAAATCGGAACATAATAATAATGAAGAATATAGCCAATATAAAAGGAGAGGCTTCGTCCAGTAATCCGGGAACTGCCAGCGTTGTCAGCGCAATTGCGGCCGTGATCAACCCCCACACCCCTCCCCTGCTTCCCATCACTGCGGCCAGGTATAACGCGCCCAGTATCCAGTGCTGGTTCCAAAAAAGGGAAAAAGCACCAAATAACAATATGCCTATGCCGGCCACGTACGGAACCTCTCTCTTTTTGAGATCGATCACCCCAGCATAGATCAGAAGAAGGCTTATCGCTATCTTAATAGCAAGATTAAGAGTGGGATTAAGAGCCTGGTTAAGAGTGTTCATCATCTGCCTGGCTCCTGTAGAACCTTACTACTTCAAATCCGCCTACACCTTCCTTCTCAAGGATCTCCAGTTCTTCCATTAATAAGAAGGGTTCGATTTCACCCAAATCTACCTCGCTTCCCGTCGCGCAAACATGGGGAGGATCTATTTCGTTGTCGTTTATGAGTACCATTTTCTCACCTGGGTTCTGACAGCCCCGCTTGTCCCATGCCTGGAGAGTTTCAATCAATGACCAGGACGAAAAGATCCTCCTATTTTGGGTTTCAGACCAGATTTCATATCTCATATCTATTTATTCCTCCTCCCCAAACGTTGGGAAGTCCTTTCTCGGCCGGCCTCCTGTCTGAAGAGACGACCGTTCTCCCTGCCAGCTTTCTTCCTCTATTACGAGTTCCCCATTGGTTCCAAAGAGGTAGGCGCTTCCATAAAACGGGTACCGCCATTCGATCTCACTTTTTCCTCGGCGGGACTTTTCAATTGCTATTCTGATCATATCCGTTCCATCTCTGGCTTGATCCTTGTTCAAGACCAAGGCGCCATCAGGCTCGTACTGCATGGTAGCGTTTCCCCACATATTTTCCAGGTGGATCTTTCCTTTCCGGAGCCCTTCCGCATCGGCCGCACTCACCCCAACCACGGGTATCAGGTGCGTCATGGCAATTCCTTTCAATGCCCGCAGTGAAAAATCGATGCGCTCCATGGTCCCCAGCAGTCGGCCATACTGCGGCGGCACCGGGACTCTTTGAACATAATCTACAAACAGCACCATCCGTTTATGACCTTCTTCTTTGGCCATCTTGACGTAGGCTTCGAGTGCGTCAGGGTTCGTGTAGAGCGGATCTCCTTTGATCAGCCAAACGTTAGAGGCTGCCTGGGACAGCTGCGCCCAGATCTCGGATCCATTAGAAAACCTGCTCAGTAGCTCGTCAATCAGCTTTTCTTCCTTTAGGTTTTCTCCCTCGTAGTCTGTGATCATTTCACGGTAGGTGCTGCGCAGACTGGCAATGTCCACCTGGCCGTCTCCAGCTCCCCCCTGCCCTGCCTGGCTGATAGCTCCAGATACCTGACATACCAAACGCTCCCAAAGGGTTATAGGAGTGTGTTCATAACAAACAAAAATGGCCAGAACCCCCTCGGACCCCATCTGGTGAGCCATCTGTAAAGCAAGAGAGGTTTTCCCTACTCCCTGGGCACCGGCCAGAAGCCAGAGATCTTCCGGGTGGAAACCTCCCGGTTCTTCTTCAGATCCTCCCATGGCATGGTCCAGAAGGAGAAGCCCTGTTTGAACAGGGTCGAAGATTGAGGTGTCTCCCCTCCCAATATAACCAGCTACGCTTTCTGCCGCTTCATTCAAATCGAGAGGATGCGGAACCTTGATTGGAAGTAATGAGGTCTTTTTAGGCTTAGGCATATATATGTCCACTCATAATTGGCTTTTCAGCTAACTTCTTTTCCGTCTTCAAAAACGTCCGGGTTCAGGCGATAAAAAGAGTCTTCTCTTCCCATCCTTCTATTCTCAATGGGGCGAAGATCTCCAGGACAGGAAGTTACGTCCTTTATGGCCTTGTTGATTTCTCTTATGTTGTAGCGAAGGGAATTCCCAACATCCTCAGTTATAGCAATGTTTCCATAGATGTTCATGATTATGTCGTTTCTCTCTACCCAGCCTCCAGTTGAAGCTGTTGATTCTTCCAAGTTCTGTGCCAGGACTTTCAGTATAGAATTTCTTTCCTCGCTAAAAAACGCGTTGCGCCCGTCTGTCCCGATGATTGCTCCTTCTTTTAGATCAATATATTCATCTGTTCCTTTCATTCCTACCATCAGGTTGCTCTTTTTGGGATGATAGCGGTCTTTTAGGTTCAAGATCTGAGCCCATACCGTAGATGGCTTTTGTGGCTTTCTCATCACTACCTGGGCTCCTGCCTGAAGAAGCTCATCCTCCATTCTTTCCTGCCAGGTCCCTGTCAGCACCACAACCAGGAGGCCGTCAATTGCCGCAGCCTCAGGGACCAGGTGTTCGGCGTCTCCGTCTGCCAGCTGCAGATCCAGAATCAACACAGAAGCGTTCTTTTCCTTCACAAGCGGCAATACAGAACTTGTCGTTTCGGCTGTAAACACCTGAAGTCCAAATACCGTCTCCAAATAGTCCTTGAGCATCAAGCTCTGATTCTGGTCGTCTTCAGCTATTATGACTATGTCATGGCCAGAATCAGTTTGTTTCATTTTTATCTCTCCGGGCTGTCTGCAGCCTGATCGTGAAATGGTTAGATCTCTTTTTCCCGTCCTTAGGGATGCCTAAGAAAACATCACCTCCCACATTTCTGGCGATCCTCCGGGCAATATACAGCCCTACCCCTCCCCCTCTCGGTCGGTAATCTGTGGCATAGGCTTTCGATAAATCAAATATCCAATCACGCCTTTCATAAGGAATACCTAGTCCGTCGTCATAGACGCTGATCAGCACCAGCTTGCCGTCATCGCTCGGCTCAATAATGATTTCAACTTTGCTTTTTGCATGGCTGGATGCATTGAAGATCACATTCTGGAATACCGAGTGCAGCTGTTTGTCTCCAATAACAGATATTTCCTTTCCTTTTTTTGTGTTTGATCGAAGCTCAATAGAAACTTTCGGCCAGATATTGATAACCGCCTTGATCGTGCTTTTGACAATGGGTTCTAAAGGGAGCGAGCCTGATTGCGCTTCAAAAAAACCTGTTCCTAATGACGGCAGGACCGGTATCTGTTTGACAATATGTATGGCCCTTTCCAACGCCTCCTCTTCAGACTCAGTGTGCCCTTTGCTCCCAAGTACTATCGACAGGTTAGCCGCGGCTTCATGAGACATCATTCTCAGCACCATTGCCAGGCCTTCAAAATCAACCGCTTTCAGTCTTTCTTCCCATTCGGCCTGCAGGGAAGAGAGTTTATAAATACTCTCCTCCAGGGCTTCTTTCAAAAACTGCCTTTTCTGGGTCCGGATCCATTTATCTCCCACCAGCCTGGTCCTCTTTGGCGCGGTGATCACCAACCCCAGGGCTACATCTCCTGCTCTTCCCGTCATCGTTACAAATTCCTGTCCCTTTACCTGGGACAAGAGCACTTGGATCCCTTTTTTCTTCAGCGCCCTCTCCCCCAAAGCTTTCTTCATGCGTTCAGCGCCTTGATTATCATCTGGTGCCCCGGAATCGCTTGAGGCTACCAGGAATCTTCTCTGCGGCATATCTTCAGCTTTGTCCTGAACCGCCAGGGCTGGCAGCAGACCATGCAGAACCCAGTGAACATCATCTCCACACAGCCGGGCTAAACCTTTTCCAATTTCCTGCAACCCTTCATCAAAGATCGGCCAGCTCAGCCCTGCTACTATTCTGTTGAATCCTGATTTTTTTAGACTAAGCCCGGATAGGATTTCTTTTTGTAACACAGTGTATAAGATCGCCCAGCCTGTCAGCGATGTGGCCATCATAAAAAGGAGCAAAAATATATCATTGATGTTGAGGCCCTTTCCGGAGAATACCGCTTCAGCAATGTACCAGGTCGCAACAGCAGCAGAAAGCACGACCAGGGCGATCCCGGAAGTTTTGGTCCTGAAGTATTCACCTCTGTTTTTCAATAATTTATTTATCACTGTTCAACGCTCTCACGAGATAAAAGCCAGTCGATTTGTTTATCGGCAAGCCCGGGATTTTTCTCAATCCACGGCAGCAGTATTTTTACAACATCCCCGCCAATGGCCAGCTCTTCAGCCGAATATTTTCCCAATAAGTTCTGAATGCCTTTCATCAGTTCGCTCGCTAAGGCTGTCTTGCCAGAGAGGGGTAAATTGAAACGCTTCATCAATCCCTCTTCACTGAGGCATAAGGGTTTATAGTCACAGGTCCCGCAAGCCTCCCACCCATTTACCATTCTGGGACCGGAGTAATCGTTTGCGTTTATACGCCTATGGACCGCTTCTGCCATTGAGCTTATTTCATTAATACTGGCAGCTCTTCGAGGCTTGATCCTCTCAGTTTCTCCCGACATCATATGCCGGACAATAATTGAGGCTGCCTTCTTTCCACTCTCTTCGTGTTCTGCGGAAAAGAGTGCCTTGACCCGATAATCGGTCAATATATCCTTTGTTGTTGGGCGCCTGGCGCCGTAGTAGTGTTTTTCATAGATAAGGTCATCCCCTGACCGAAAGATAAAATCAGGCCTTACCCTGATCGAGATCTGGGGAAGGTTAACCCAGGCACTTCCTCCCACCCCTACAACACTATCCATCGGGAAGGCATTCTTCTTGATGATCATAAGAGACCTGGCAAATGCGTCCGCCAATCCGATTGGATCTTTCCATATATCCGACTTCGTTGCAGGTATTTGTCCCGGGCCAATTCCTGCCTTATGTTGTTCCTTATCAATTTTGATCCTCAGATCAGTTAGCCCAGAAGACAGGGCATGTGTACTCCAGTAATAGCACCAGATCGGGTTCTTGTAGATCTTACCGTCCTTCTTTTTTATATCTCCATCTTTTCCAAACCTGGCCAGGAGTTCTTCATAGAGAACGGAGTACGCTGCCAGGTTTTCGCGCAGATCCAAAAGTCCCCAGCTCTTCAAAACGGTTTTCCAGAATACCGCTAAGTGTTCTTGAAGATTTTCTTCCTGGTTCTTTTCCCTTTCCATGTAGCCCTGGTATAAAGCGGATCTGACTGCTTCCGCAAGCAGCATTTTTCCGGATAATATCTTTCTCTCAGCCGGCTCTTTCTGTAAAGCCTCAGCAGCTCTTAACTGCCACCATGCCCTGGCTTCGCAGTATGCCCAGTCAAGAACCATCTCGAGATCGATCGCCGGCACATTTTTATTCATCATTCGGCCCTTTTACTAAGTCTTATAAGTAAAAGTTATTGCAGTAAATTGGATCGAAGAGAAGAACAAGGTCATTTATTTATCTCAAAATAATGTGTACCACAAAGAGATTGAATGGTGAATAACCAAAAAGCTGAAACATATTTACCCAATTTTCAGGGTTTTAAAATGGCTCTATTTTTTACATCTGAAGAGCGGGTTTCTTAGGGTTTCTCAGTCCCTTCTTCAAACTTCCAGCTGATCTTCTTGGCCCGGGTCAATAACTCGAGGTGATGAACGCTCAACTCTAATATATAGGCGCTCTTTGTGAGTATTCCCGGAGGATAATAGAGCCTCCCTGGTTGGGCAAGCTTAATATGTATGATTTCTCCTGAACTATCTAACCAGGCTGCAGCTAATGTAAAAGGCACACCTATCATGTGGATGGAATGAAACATAGATAATCCCCACCGATCCTTCATCACCAGTAAAACTCCCTCTTCTTTTTTCAGGTCTTTCTTCCCCAAAACTCCTTTCTTTCTGAGCTGCGGCGTGTCTGCAAAGATGACCTCATCGGCTACCATTCTTCCATCAACAAGCACCTGAATTGTTTTACCCATAAATGTCCTTATTCCTCTTCATCCAATAACACATTCTCAACCAGCAGAATGAACTCTGTTTCTTTCAGCTTTTTTATTACTTTTCCGGCCGGCTTCGATAGTTTCCTGAATGTCTCAGCTAAATATTCACGTCCTTCAATATAGTCAAAGATGCCCATCTTCCACAGATCCATATCATTCTCACTTACCCGTACCATTTTCGCTACTATCCCCCACCCCAGTTTAGCAATCTCCAGATATTGGACTTCCGTTTCATTTCCTTCCTGGATATTTTTCACGGCCAATCTGGCTGGAAAATCTGCAGCGGTGATGTGGTTGCGTATGATCCAGGCCAGGAAGAGCTCCTGATCCTTGGTAATGATATCGGCCAGGTTTTTCTTTTCGTTGTGTTTGTAACTTTCAAAACCCAAGAGTTTATCTAAATTGATTTCTCTTACTCCTACCACTTTAGACCGGTTTGGTGCAGCTTGATCAGCAGTAGAAGGTAGTGGTGGTATTAAAGAATCATTTAAAGAAGCATTTAAAGAACCTTTATAAGAGCTTTTTAAGTGTGACGTATTGTTAAGGTTTGGTGTGATGTTTTGTGATGGTAGCGTGTCATTATGAGAAGGTGGTGTGCCTTTTTGTAAAGGTTGTGTGACATTTTGAGAAGGTTGGAATTCTATATCTTCTTCATCTGGTGGGACACTTTGTGAAGGTTGGGGATCTGAAACCTCTTCTTTTGGTGTGACATTTTGTGAAGGTTGGGAGTCAGTGCCTTCTTCATCTGGTGGGACATTTTGAGAAGGTTGGGGGTTCTCGTCTTTATCACGAGCAATAGAAAGAAGATCTTCAACCATCTGGGAGTAAATATCATTATCATCCTGGTGAATAGGCTCAGTAGCACGGACTCCTATAGTATATTTATCGGCCGACCCATTGTTGTTGTGAGAAATATGTAGCACAGAAAGCCAGTTGCGAAGAACAGGGTCATCAACAAAAGAATAATTCCACGAAGAGGAAACCGGCTCATCGTCAGCAGGAGCGCATGATGCCAGTAGCCGCCTTACTGTCATTGAGGAACATCCAAGAGATGAGCAAAGTTGAGAATAACCGCTAAACGAGAAAGAATCACTATCGTCATCTTTGTACAAAGACCGTAGATACCAGATAAGAGCTGCCTCGTTTGGATTCAAAACACCGCCATAATTTTCAAAGAAATAATGAGGGATTGAGAGGAACAAATTAGGACGAATGACCTGGTGTTCTAACTGGGTCACAAGATCATAAACGAGCGGGTCCTGCTCTCCGGGATAATGCCCCAATACAATGTCAAGGAGAGATATCCTCTTAGAAGCGAAAGACTCAGGGATGTCAATATCGCCGAACTTTACTCGCCGAATATCGCCGGTCTTGTCCAAAAGAGACTCGAGCAATGATACGGCTGGCTCCCCCTTCTTGGAGTCTCTGAAATAATTGTCGACCCACGCCAGGTGATGGGGAGCGATAGGAAGCTGGCTCCAAACTTTGTATTCAGGGGGAACGTCCTGGTACCCCTCTTTTTCTTTTATGTAGAACCAACCAGAAAAATCCTCCTTGTTTAAGTATCTGGATATTTGTCTGTAAGAAAGAGGCGCCCAGTAGGAAAGCTCCCTGGTAGAGATTCGTTTTTGAACACTGTTCTCTTTTTCCTTATTTACTGTATTTACGAAGGACTGTTGAATAAGTGCGATTACCACCCAAAAAGGAGCAGCTCCCAAAACCGGCAACCAATGATGGAGAAGATAGAAAGGAACCGGGATCATTCTGCGTGGGCACACAACATGTTCATATGCATCACTGTGGACCTTGACCAGCAGCTCGTCAGGAGCCCCCTCCCCTTTCTTCTGAATAACAAGCCTCTTCTTATCATGCTTTTCTTGGAAGAGGATATTAGCGATAGGCAGGAGTCTCCTGTTGATCCAGTCATCATCAGCAGAAGCGGGAACTGTAACGATCAAGATTTGTTGGTCAGAGCTCCACTGGGCTGATGTTTCCTGAGTCCAGTCCTCAGGGACGCCCAGAGACGCCGAATAAAGGTCCTTGAGTAATGCGTCCCAGAAACCTTTGCCATTCAGGTCTTTGATCGATGTGATGCTGCTTTGTTTGCTACTGCTCACCTAAACCGAACCTCATTAAAAATAAATTCCGCTAACCATTTCGTGAGGTTGGCGGAAGCTCTTGACACGCTGGACAAACTCTGCTAATATTTTAACTAAGCAAAGACCAGCGAGAGCGCCAACTCTCACTTTGTGAGCCCCCCCGGGGGCTTTCGTGTTTAATATCTAAGTTCCCAAGGGGGCTATCTATTTAGTTGATATCTATTATTACATACTTCATAAAAAGCTTCCTTAAAATTAGCATATTTCTACCCCTTTTCCACCAATTAATAGCTTCTGGGCACTGATACGGGCTTCTTTGTTTGGGACATTTCCTTATTCCAGGGAGATTGGCCCAAAAATTCATGGTATTTGTAGTCTTGCGTGTTTCTCCATATCTTGCGAAGTGGGGCCATGCCGCCATGTTTTTCATATGGGAGCACGCCTGGTTTGTGGGAATGGCGATTCCACCAGGGATCGTTTTTATCGAGGAGCAGCCTATCGATCAATACCGTCCAGCCACCAATGCCGTGATCAGCCAGCATCTCTAAAAGCTCTTTTTCCCGCCATGGAGATCCGTCAATAACCCAGATCTGAACCGGGCTTCCGGATAGAGATCTCCAAATCCGACCATATTTCTCACACCTGGTTGATAGCCGCGAATATGGAATAGAAGAACGGTCGATCTCCACCAGTAAATCTGACGAGGAGTAGATGATCTTGGGTTCATAAACATGCCCGTTTTGCCAGATCTTGTACCAGAACGAAATATTCATCACTGCGTCAGGGATCACCCAGGAGAACTCACCGCTTGAAAGATCTTTATAAGATATCCTCTTGCCCACAATCGCCTCAAGGAAAACATCAGCGCCGCCATGTTCCTGGTGAACGCGTAAAGAACTGTCAACAAGACCAAAGGCAAAGCGCTGAACAAGCTGGGTGTGGGACTTGATTAAAGATAAAGGCTTTTCAGAAAATGTAGTGTCCCCGTCTTTTGTTTTCTTTTGGGGCCAAGCATGAAAGCGGCGCAGGCTTTCTCTGTCAACTCCCCAGTATTTGGCCAGGACCTCCAATCCCTTCGAGGACAGCTTTATTCCTGGAGGTGGAGAAGGCGCGGATTCTATCAGACCTTTCTCCTCCAGGAAATCAAGGCGCCCTGACACACTGTTCAATATTTTTCCGCGATCTGCCAGAGCGGGAGAGCCTGTGGCAGAAGAAGAAAGAAGGAAGGCGATATCAGAAGCTAAAAATATCGGGTTGTTACCAACATAGTTGAGGATCTTGAAATCTGGCCGCGCAAGCTCCAGGAAAAGTTTGCCAATATTTTGATCGCTTCGGACATTTTCGAGCCTTTTTTCGTTTGATTTAGATAAAGCCTCTTCAAAATCTTGCAGGCTTAGAGGGTTTCGCCCTCCCTGCTCTACCGGGTTATGATAGGATCGCTCAGCGGGGAAAGGTTTGCCCTCGGGAGAGCAGAAGATAGATACTCGACACCGAGCTGATTTCTTCAGGGCAAGCAGCTGGACGTTGATCATAGCGGCCCTGCCGTAGGATGTTGAAAGGATCAGAGTATCAACGTTTTGGGACAGCAGCGCTGGATCCGTATTTACAAAAGGCGAAGCTTCAACGCTGATCTCCCCCATATCAACCCAAACACGAGTCCAGCGGTTTTCACGCTGCCGGCAAAACAGCAGATCGGATCCCCACGGACCAGGTGACCCCCCTACCCATAGAGCGTCTTTTCCCAGAACCTTGATTATGTGGTCCTTGGCCATCTCGCGGCGTCGAACACCGGGAATAGAGCTTAATTTTTCCTGCTTTACTCCCCAGCATTCCCCTACTCCTGGCACATGTTCAACGCGGACCTGGTTCCTTCTTACAAGATTCTCAAAATATGGACCAAAAACAGCAATCAATATCTGCCGGCTAGACCAGGGGTATCTATACAAAAACTCAAGGAGGAGGTTATCTTCAGATGAACGACTATTCATCCCCATCCTCCTCGTTTTCATCGGAATAGTCAAAGAGAAATGCGTCTTCTGACGTAATGCCCTTTTTGCCTACCTGGTTTAACCTGGTAGAAAGTTTCTTAACAGCGAGGTTCTCTGAAATACCCAGACGCAGCTCTTCTTGTATGTATATTTCCTTGTTATCGTTGACATCGTCGTTGTCTAATAAAGCTGACATGAATGTCTCGCCTTCTGATTGGATCTGGCCGACAGACTTACTAGGAGGGCTGGAGGCATGAGATTTAGAAGACTTAACAGAAGGAGCTGTAGGTTTCCCTCCGCCCTCACTCATTAGCTTCCCAAAATGATCTCTGATATAAGTCAGAGAAGCAAGGCCTTGTTTAGACGCAGTGCTAAACGGGGTGCTGTAATGAGCACGTGCGTCCAGGGCTTCCTGAACCTGGTTGTCATCCACCTGGCAAGGAGGCTTTACCCGCATTGAGAAAGCCGGGATCTTCTTCCCGTTATCTCCAACCATAGACGCCCACACATGATAAGGAGGAAGTTGAGTAAGAGTGGTAGGATCCACGCCGCCCTCGTCGGTCCGGAACTCTTCGGAAGATAATTTTTCCGCATCCTCACCGTTGATACGGAAAGAGAACAAAGTATGGGAACCACCCAGGATAATACCTGGCATGTTGGCACCTAAGTTTTCTCGGATACTGGCCAGGGACTGAGTTCCGATGACCAGATTGAATCCATGCTTTCTCATCTGCCCCAGGAGAGTATCCCACTGTACGCCTGCTATTGTCTGCATTTCATCAACTACAAATGTGATCGGGATCCGATCCCTTGAGCGGTTGGCGACCTGCTGCATAACAATCTTCACAACAGCATTGATGAAGAGGGCGCCAGTGAAGGCAGCCATATCCTCACCGATAATCCCGGATCGGGTGTTTATGATCAAGATCTTGCGGTTCTCGATCACTTCCCAGAGATCAAGATCAGATTTGGGAGCATTGTATAGACTGTTGGCCGGCTCTTCTGCAAAACGATCAGACTTGGAAAGGACCGGCATGATGACCTGTTGTTTCAGATGGCGGTTGATGTTTGCCAACTGACCCTGGTAGTACATATTCAGAACTTCGGTCATATCCTCGTCTTCGCCGATCTCTTGCTTGATGAATTCTGCCCATAACTCATTATCTGCCATCAAGAAAGGCGTGATCAAGTTAGGTCCAAACATTTTCCCAGGGCCACGTTTTTTATTGGCCATGGCCACAGTCAAGATGGTCCGCTTATAGGGGATCTGCATCCTGGGTCCCCAGTACTTACCAAATAAAGCCTGGCCAATGTCCATGAAGATCTGGGCAATAGCTTGAGGATCAAGCCCTTTCTGGGTGGGGTCCAGGGGGTTATAGGTCATGATGTAATCTTTTGCGGCCACATCAAGATAGTAGACTCTATCCCTTACAACATCCGGAGAAAGGACGCCCAAAAGCCTTTCAGCAAGGTCTCCATGAGGATCTATAACAATAACAGCTGGCTGTTCCGGATCTTCTTCAGCACTTATCTTGATGATATGCTCCATCAGGATAGATTTACCCATACCAGGCTTACCAACCATGGTGATTCCTCGCCGCAACGCTTGTGAGTTGAGACTCACCTCGAACTCTCCCCCGCCCGGCTGCCGGGCTGAGCCAATTGGCGCCAGGCCATGGGTGTCGTCTGGCGATGGAGCGCGATACGCAATTGAGTTCACGGGAAAGGTGTCCAAGCTGGTCCTTTTATCAATCAGCGGTGGATGCCAGACACCGGAGATCTCGCTTGGGCTGAGCCAGACACGAGGAAGCGGTTCTTGCTCGTAACCCGATCCAGGTACCAGAGCTATGTTGAAGGGCCTGGAATAATGGAAGGCAGTAAAAGAGTTCCCTCCGCTTATGCTGTACTGGTCCAGCATGGCAGTAAACTGCTGCAGTATTAGCAAGGCGCGCTTATCGTCCTGGCTGATAGCGGCAGCCCTCAAGGAAACCCTGACTAATTTATGACTATCAACCATCTTTTCCCGTACCAGTTGCAGATCTGTTTGGTCCCATTCGTCTTCCCTGGGAACTCCCAGCCATTTGAGAATGAAAAGAGAGCCAATCACCGATACGATCGCAAGAATTGAAGCCAGGATTTGGCTACCGAAGGTGTATTGGTACAGTGCTGATCCCAGCCCCAACAGCCCGACAACTACAGAGGCAACAACCCCGAAATTGATATTATCGGGTTGGCGTACCTGAACAGGCGAACTCACCATAGTGGCGCTTTCGTCTACTAAATATCCCCGCTGAGTTTCTACCTTCAGGCGTCTTTGTACCTGGGTCTCCCACTCAGGCGAACCGCCGCCGTGGAGATAAAGCTGGAACCATATACCTTCGTCTTCACCAAGCCCAGAAAACGCAGATAAAAGGCTCACCACAGGATCTCTTCCGTTGGTGAAAGTCTGCCAGGTTTTGACAGGCAGCCATTCAGGTTTCTGGAGACAGAATGGGAGCTCCACGGCCCTGATGTCACTCCTGTGGAGTAATGCAGCAACAGGATCTTCCTCGGTAATCCGGACGATCATTTTTGGGTAGACAGATTCCAGCCGGCTGGCCGTAAATTCCAGAACAGATCTGGTTCCTCTGATCAAGAAATAACGGCGGTCTCCATGGCCAAAAATCTCCAGACCGATGGGAAGTTGAAAACTCCGGATCAGGTCCGCGACTCCCTCTGCATCTACTACGTTCCGGGATGGCAGAGTGATAAGAGCCACGAGGCCTGGATTTTTACTTGGTGGTGATATCTGTGCAGATTGGATATCCCTGGGATCGTTCCGCTGCACTTCTTGTGCTAACTGATCAGTATCTACAAGAGACATCATCCCATCACAAACCGGACAGATCATGCCGTTCTGGACGCCTTCCTCCATAGAGAATATGTTATTGCCCGGACAAACTAAATAAGGAGTATTCATAGTTAATTACATGGCCATTCTTTTGTATTCGAGCGATTAAAGAATCCTTTAGGATCCATCCACACTGCGCCAGCTCCAGACTTCTTTTTGACCCCGTAATGAAGGTGGGGACCAGTGGAATTGCCGTTATTCCCAACAGCTCCGATCGTTTGGCCGTACGAGATCACCTGGTCCTTACTAACAGCAAAACTACTCAAGTGTGCATACCAGGTCTGGTATCCATTGTTTTCTACAACGACCAGGTTTCCCCAGGGACCATTTGTGCTTGCGTACACCACCAGGCCAGCCATGGTCGCATAGACGGGTGTCCCAATAGGCTCAGGAAAATCAACGCCGGTATGTTTGCGATAATTAGGATCTTGAAACTCACATCCTAATTTGGCCTTGAAATCAAAAGGGGTGCCCTGAGGATCAGATGGATCGTCAGGGTGTGTAAAGTCTTTCCAACCGACACCAACGCCGGCATTGACGTAGCCGTTATCCGAGAATTCACTGCCCACTGGCTGAGGAGTGCCCATCATCCACTCTTCCACTTTATCCTTTCCGAAAGGTATCTGATGCCTAGTAATCTCCACAAACACGGTGAAAACAATGGTGAAGCCAACGATAATGGCCACCGCGCCTACCACACAACCCATTAATAACTTGCCGCCTTTGAACATTGCACGTTCCTAATGAGGGCTATTCTCCCGGGCTTCTACCATATCAAGGATACGATTTACCAGCGCTTGGGCTACTAGATCGAGCCTGGCCAAATCCCTTTTCACGTTTTCCTTATCTGCCATTCTGGAATATGAGACCTGTACAGCTTCACGTTCCGTCTCCTGGCTCTCATCCAAAAACGTTATTACTCTGCTGGTAGTTTCGATAACCATATTTCCTCCCTGGTTACAACCCATAATTCCTGGATATCGTAAAATTCCCCCGCTATGATCCTCATTGCTAATTCTCCTTCTGAAACTACAAAACTCCGCTAATGTCTTCTGGTATTAATGTCCTGATGATCTTGGTGCCCTGAGGTAGCTTCAGAACCAGCTTGCCGGTCGGGAGCTCCACGAGTAAATTTCTAATGAGATCTGACAGACGCAGGAGCCTCTGAAGCTCACCTGCAGCATAGTCTGTCTGTGACATAAGGGCTGTAACGCCCACAACCTTCAATATCCTCTGGCCAACCTGGGAATGCAGGAATTCATCCACTTCCTGGGTTGCCATCCAGAGCACACCGTTCCGTTTACGATATCGCCTGGCCATGTTTTCGATCGCGTCTCCACCACCGGGGGCGCGAAGCAAAGCCCAGACCTCATCAAGGAACACATCTGTTACATGGTTTGGATCTTCCCTGTGACGGCGCACGGTTTCAGACCAGATGATGCTCATCACCTGCCAGAGGTAAGCGCTCAGCCGGACCTCAGCAGATGACGAAGATCGCACATCGCTCAGGCCAAACACTACCAGCCGCTCATCAACAATATCTAGAGTGGATTGAGAGCCAAAAAATTGAGAGTAAACGCCAGTTGCATATGGCTTTAGGCCGGCTGCTAATGAGCGCCCTGTCTCTCCCATGTGTTCCAGGATATCTGTTATGTCGCGCAGTACAGGAGAATTGATCCGAGACCAAGTTTCGGGATCCAGGCCGCCGGCACGTCCCTTTACAGCCTCTTCATAAGCCTCAGATAAAAGATTCCATTCCTCGCCGTGAGTGATCTGTCTCTGTAAAACCGTGGAAACAAAAACAACCAGCTGTTCAATGCCGGCAACAAGTGGCTCCTCTTCTCCTGGGTGAACATCCATCACGTTGAGACGATCGCTGTCTCCAGTTCCTATGGTGACGTAGCGGCCTCCGTATGCCCTTACAAATTCACGCATTTCCCCCTCAAGGTCAACAGCAAAGACAGTGTTTCCTTTCATCAGACCGATCAACATATTCGAGCGCAGCCAAACGCTCTTCCCTGCCCCGGTCTTGCCTATGGAAAGAATCGTAGGAGACCGGTCTTTTGCTGGTCCAATAGGGTCATAGAAGAGAGGAGTACCGCTGTTGATGTCAAATCCCATGTAGCGACCATTTTCTTCAAACAGGCGTCCTTTTGGATGCCAGAAGAACGACTGGAGAGACCCAGGAGTCATGTTTCTCTTCCTCTGCTGGAATGCCATATAAGTAAGGGGCATGATGGTTTTCCATGTCGGCAGCTGGTTATGCGTGGTGGCAAAAAACTTGACACCCAGGGTGGTAAGTATGTTTTCAAGCATACGGGATCTGTTTTGAAGTTCTTGTGGATCCGGAGCGGCCACCATAATATAAAACCGGATCGTAATCGGGTTCTCGAGGCCCATCTCCATCATGGCCCGGGTTTTTTCTACTTCTCCGACTTCCTGGTCCTTGGTGTAATTAGAAATGATGCCTTTGGACTGTCTGAGATGCGAAAGCCCTTTTAGAGAGGTTTCCTTGCTGCGAAGCTTCCCCGCAACTTGAGCGGGATCCTCAATTTCAATGAAAAGCGACCCAAAGAACCCTCCAGGCAGACTTTCCAACTGGCGCAGATGCACTACAGATCCCGGGTTATAGTCAATGATCGAATAACCGCGCAGATAGACCCCGTCTACATATAGGAGTTCCGGTTCCTCCCGGACATTATCAGGGGCTAGGGTTTCAATAACCTGTACTGGGGCAAGATCTGGCGAAAAAGCCTGGTAATCAGGATAAGAATAAGCTTGTCCCCCCCTGCCCTGCTCCAGAATATTCTGGAGGGCTGCTTCAGCGCTTGTTTCGTGTGCCCCCGCTGTGGTTGGATGAAGCACTCTCCAGACAGCCTGAGCCATTTCTGGACCGGAAAGAGGAATAAGATCCAGGCCCTGGTTGATAAATGCTTGCTGCAGCAAGCCTCCCTGTTCAGCAAAATGCTCTCTTGCTTTTCCTGCATGCATTTCAAGAGCAGATCCATTGGTTCCGCTGGTCCGCCCCAGGCCAAAGAGCCCCTTGCTCTGCTGAATAAAAGGCACGTAGGATATTGAAATGATCATTCGAGAACTGATTGGCGTTATGCTGCCAAACCAGTTGGTGATCAACGCCATGTAGGACCTGGCCGCGTGCTCGAGGCCTGCATTGTTGAGATATCCCGCGCCAAAGTGGTCGCTCTCCGGCTGGCTGGACCAATGTTGCTGCAGCTGGTAAAAATGTTCCAGGTCCGGAGAAGGATCGATAGGAGCAGGAAGTATAGTTAACTGGAATTTGATCCTTGGAGGAAGGCAGGCCAAGATGTTTGCAAACTTCTGCTGAAAAGCTCCGCTGCTCTCTCTCTCCATATCAGGAGGAATAGGGGGAAGCTCAAACATCTTTACATACGCCCCGGTCTTTGTAATCACCATGTCAGGAAGGACTCTGGAGACAGGGACTAATCCCAGTGTATCACCTGAGGGGGTTTCAAAAGAACTTCCCTTCTGCGCCCTACCCTCCTGCTGGTTTCTGCTAAATACTCTATTCATAAAATAATCCTAAAAGCCTGAAATGCTTGCCAGTAATGTCTTCAGTCCGCCTAACCATACCCAGGTCAATATTCCGGCCGCAAGAGCCAGGCCAAGAACGTTCAGTATTCCCCCTATCGTGAGGGGCATAGACCGGATCTTGAACCAATCTGTAGTTGCCGGCAGAGTCCCGTAGTCGGGCAGCTGATCAACCACCCAGTCAGCAGCAGGATCCGGGACTTGGCTTTCATATAGATCCTGTGCTGAAAACATATCCCCTTCTTCTGGACCGGGAACATAATCTCTTTGATAAACTCTCGGCCTTCTGCGGAACCGCAGCATATCTTTGAATATGTCTTCAAATTTCCGACCACTTCCTGGTTCCCTGGCAATAGCCAGCCAGTACCCAAAACCGGCAGCCAGTGTGCCGATCGCGATTTTTATTGGCCAACCCGCGGGTATTGCGACGCCGGCAATAATACCCAACACTAATCCACTTCCTACAATGAGGATCTCGCGCATACCTACGCCAACCAGGGATACAACACTACTGTTATCAAGATCAAAATATGGGGGTACCCGTTGTTCGGTCATTTTATTTTTGTCCTAGAGAATCCTTGATCCAGTTATTCAAATTTCCGTTCTGGGCAGCGCTTTGCATAATGTCGTCATAAGAACTCGCGCCTGACAAGCGCCTGGAATATACTGCTAAAGCAGCTCTACCCATAAGGCTTGGAGTGCCATGTAATCCCTTTCCTTCCCCTCTAAGGTGGTTCTGCTCTGCTTGCACGATCTGGTGTCCAACTGCAAAATCCCGCTCATGCCACTGCGCACTGTTTGGAAAACGGCTGCTGACATCATTAGGTTTGAAATCGCTATTGCCGCGAAGAAAAGAACCGCCGTGACTGCTAAAGTATTCAACCCCAGCATCATAATAGTTGGACCTTCCAACATGTAAATAGCCTGTTTCACGATAATAGTCAGGGATTGAACCTCCTGCGTTTTGGACAGCAGCGAGGTTGGCCTCAGCTGTGTTGGCGTCCTGTATGGCCATGGCCTCGTACTCTTTGTACTCTTTCCCGCCAAGGGCATTGCGCTGCTGTTCTGTCTCAAACTGCGAGGTGACATTACTAAGGCCTTTGTCGTACCCCGGGACCTTTTTTCCATCGATATCGATGGGCGGGGATTTGTAGGGAAGCCTTGGAGAAGATAGAGAATCCCGCATTCTTTGGTCCTTGATCGCGCTGCCTGCCCTCAGTCCCTGGCCGGCGGATCTGGCTATCGGGTTTCTCGAGGAACCCAGGATATTTCCGATTGAGGAGGACAAATTACTTGTTTTGGTGACAGAGCCGGCACCGGATAAACTACCTGTAGTTACACCGAGCCCCCCACCACTACCAGTTGTTGGAGCTAAAGATCCCCCGGTAGACGCAGCAGTTCCCCCCGTGGTAGCAGCAGCAGTGCTCAAGCCTCCTGCGCCAACAAGAAGGCCCCCAGCCAAAGCTCCTGCAGACATAACGGCTGTACCAATTTTCTTGGTTGCTTCCACTGCGGCCCCGAAAACCATCTTGCCCACAGTTCCATTCAAAGCAACAAGAACGCTCAAAACACCAATCAAAATAGCTAACTGGAGAAAAGTCGCTGCTGCTTGAGTCTTTATATTGGCGATAGACGACCACAATTTAAAAGAGAGGCCCATAACCAACACATTGACAGGGAGCAATAAAAGGAAAACTAAAAATGCTTTGGCCCATAGTGCTCTGAGCCACGAAAGAGGACGAATGGTTCCCAGAATAATCATAAGGGGCGCCAGTGCAACTGTTAATAAGATGACCACTTCGCGTGCCAGGAATGCAAAAACGACAGAAAAAATATAAGCCAACGCTACACAGAAAGAGATAATGCCTAATATCATGGACATAATACTATTGCCTGCCCCCGATGTAAGAAGGAAGGTATTCTTATGCAACATTCCTTGCCAAACGTCCATTGTAATATTCGTCTGCATCGAGTCAGAGATGGCCGTAGACAAGATCTTGACCAGCGTGATAGATTGTTCCATCAACCAATAAGAGGCTAGTGCCAGTGCGATGGAAACAAAGAACTCAGCGACAGCTTCATAAGTGTTTGCATAACCCGTTACGGAATATAGACCCTCTTTCATTGACGCCCAAATTGTTAAAGCAGCTGCCAGCGGCAGCAGGGCAAACGCGACTTTCCTGAGCTGGATCCAGGATGTTTTGCGAAGATCCGCCAATTCTGTAGAACGAAAGACAAGTTCTGAAATCTGATTTCCTAATACATATAATGGGTTTGACTTAGCTGTCAGGCTGACTGTTCCGTCGTAGAAGATGAAATTGATCGCAGTGACAATCGCATCTTTCATTGTTGATGAATCAAAAACAATTTTCTTGATCCAGGTGACTACCCCACCCTCTTTCTTTGTATCAGAAGAGTCTCCGGCATCCCCGGCGTCGCCCTCGCCATCTCCATCACCAGGAGGCTTTGGCGGTGCTGGCGTTTCCTCTGGAGGTTCATAAGGGCCAAGCCCAGGGGAAGCGCTGACGTCTTGAACAGCAGCAGCCAACATCCCTGCGGTCAATAGTGCTATTGCGAGTATGTTCAGAAATCTAAATTTCTTCATTTTGCTTCCCGTTGAGCAAGGACAAAGGTACTTGCCTACCAATTAGGTGTTCGGATATCAATGTTCTGCGGGACCAGGTGGGATACATTGTCGATCACCATGTTGAGAAGAGGCAGCGTAGCCAGGAACAGTACGAACATGAGAATACCCATGACCAGGTTCCATGTTTGGCGGGAAGCCATGCCAGCCACCCCCATTTGCTGGGCCAGGTTGATCGCAAACCCATTCTTTACCCCACCGACAAGGACAACGATGAAGCTCAATGTGTACATGAATTTGATGGCCAGTACACCTAGGTCTTTGAAGGTGTCCTCAAGTGCAGTCAGCGCTTCTCCAGTATCGCCGCCATCGCCATTCCCGCGGGCAAAAGCCGTGGAAGGGAAAACCAGAGAAACTGTCAGTATGATCAAGAGGATGATTCTTGCATGTTTGTTGATGTTCATAATTAGCTCCTTCTACTCCTGCCTGGATGTTACGACTGTACTTCTAAAATATTGCTGAAATGATACCGTTTGCGATCAGGATCGACATCAGCGTCAGGATCCCGCCCCCGATCAGAACCATGCCATTAGAGATCGTACTGGAAAGACCCGATGGTGATCCAACGATGGTGGATAGATTGCCGGCCATACCAGAGCCAATGGCAGAAACCGTGGTGTACACCCCTGCCCCACCGAGGATCGCTGCAGAAAAGAACTTTGCCAGTTCTTCCCAAATATCAGTCACGAGCGCAGAAGACGAGGGGTCAGCGTCAATTCCAGAACCAATCGCGTATAAACCCTTGGCTATGAGCTCCGTGTTAGCAGAGAGAGCTAGCAGGATTACCATACCAATCCCCTGCTGCAGTGCCCGGGAGTAGCCAAGGTGATCACCAGTGCCGCGTGCTAACTGAGCCCGCGAGAGGTTGATCAAGAACCCGACACCGAAAATAATTGAGATCCCAGCAATGATAACCTTTGCCATATCAGCGCTCTGGCTGTATAGATCATCTATTCCATCTCCGCCATCAGCAGCGAAAATTGGCGTAGGGGTAATGAGGGCGATCACTAGGATCGTCAGAATAATGCTGTATTTGTTCATGTGGTGTTGTATCCTTAGGGCTTTTGTAAAAGCGGTTGTGCTTGGTAAATCAGTATTGGTATGTGATCATGGATCGACCCGTCCGGCCAAGCTACTTTGTTGGTGTCTATTTCATCAACGTCGACCCAATTCAGTCTGTCACTATCTTCGTTCCATGGAATGGAAGGCCCCCATTGATAATCGTAGATATCTACAGTTACATAGTGGCCTGGCTGCCACCATCCACCGTCGATTGCCACACACTCCATAACACCAGCGTTGTTTAGCCCCGGCCTGCATTCGGTCCTCTCGCCAACCCATACCCTTTCCCATTCTTGGTAAGAGTCCCAGCTTGCTCTGGCCTGGACCAGGTACTCTGAGGTGACCTCCAGTCGGAAAGCTGGCTCGCCTTTGTAGGTGGTGGGATTTTTTGCCTGGTATGAGGAGCTACTGGAAAAGGCGTTGATTATCACTGTGTCAGATGGGATCGGCACACGCACATCACCGACCATGATGTATTTAGTAGGGTAATACTTATGGCTAAACAACGAGGCGCTAGACATTATCGGATCCGTAAAAAAGGAAGGAACAATCAGGTTTGCACCGAACTTGTCAACCGGATTATCTATTGTTGTATAGGAAAGAGAATCGCCGAGTTCGTAGTCAATGGTGCCATTGAAACTCCAATTAAACCAGGAAGCAGGTTTTATTGGAATCAGGCGAATCTCTGTTCTGTAGCCGAAGAACCTGATTTCGTTGGAGAAAGTTATATTACTGGGGGGAAATTGAGTACGAAGATAATTTGGAACGACCCCAATACCTATCTTAAAAGGAACCCCTACCAGGGGATATTCCGGCGAAGTTACCCAGCTTTTTACGGGAACATCGATTATTCCCTGAACTCCCTTCCATCCGAGGCATAAATAGGCAGTCCTTCCACCACCAGCAGAAACCTCACCTCCCCCATTACAGGGATTATCTTTAATTTGAGACAAGACAACAGTTCCAGACTGAGCGCTCGGGCCGGCATGAGCTGCGGAGGGAAGATAGCCCCCAAAAATTATCAAGAGGATTCCCAGGATTGAAAAACGTAAAGATTTATTCATGATACCCTCTCAATTCTCCGTCGATATCCCCCAGCCGGCCCTGGCCGAGGATGTAACCGTTGCTGAATAATTCAACCCCCATTGGCTGCCAAAGAGCGCCCTTGACCTGCCAGTAACTGTGACCCAGATCTCGTTGTCGCGTACAGAAATGTACGGGGGATCAAAATCCATGTACTCTGGGGTGCTATCCTTGTTTGCATCGAATGCTTTTATGGCAACTTGCTCTGCTGTGATGTAACTATTGCTCAGTACTATATCCCCCTCCCCTGCCCGTTGGATGTCAACAGCTGTAGCACCGGAGTAAGCTGAAGCATCTGCCAGCATTCTGGCCCGGCTCCGCATCGTCAACCAGCGCCCCCCGTCAATTAACAGAGCCAGGGCGGCGATCACAATCACCATGCTGGCGATAAAGATCAAGGCAACCTGGCCGCTCTCGCGGGATCGTTTTTTTACAATCATTCCCCACCCCACAACAATAAAGGCGAATCAAGCGGGACCGGATATTTATCGAGCAGATTGACATAATT
This sequence comes from uncultured Anaerolineales bacterium, assembly GCA_964532455.1. GTDB lineage: Bacteria > Chloroflexota > Anaerolineae > Anaerolineales > UBA11858 > B10-G9. The sequence continues at coordinate 19,343 of CAZHHT010000015.1, read as the reverse complement.
AGGCTTAATAACTGTCATTGTTGATTCGACCACCGAGTTTGGGTCATAGGAAAAAATGTGGCCAAAGCCGACCCGCCACCACTCGTCATATGTGACAGAAGCGGTACAGGTTTTTTCAACGAAGAAGTCTGATTCTCCTAAGACAACCCGATTTTTAGGAAAGGTTGGAAAATCTTGCCAAACACCTTCCGTGCTCCAGGTCTTTTTCGTGGTATCAACGGTTGAGGTAAAGGAGGTATCCCAATGCGCGACGCCAATATTACTGACATCCCACATACAATAAGAATAAACAAAGGCCTGAGAAGAAAGCTTCTGATAAAGCTGGTTACCAACAACCGTGACCAGTAATAGAGCCATCAACAACACGGGCATGATGATCACAAACTCCAGTCCTGCCTGGCCTTTCTCTGAGCGATCCGATTTAGTCGGTTTCATTGAAAGCTCCTCAAGGAACAAATTCCCACACTGGTGCGACAGCTCCAGAACTTATCTCGGCCTCCATATCAAACCCCAGCGGGCTGAAAGGAAGGTGGAATGTTCCGATGACTGTGAACAATTTCCCAGTTCTACCGTTGTCTGTTATAGTGCCGCTGAATCCAGCCTGCAGATCTCCAGGAACCATACTATCTTCCACAAGGCCAAATCCGGATCCCGGTTCAACCGCTTCAAGCGCAGCCCCTTCAATCGCCAAAGCTGCCCCCAAAGCGTGGGTGAACCACCCCAGGGCTGTTCCTAAAATTAAGAAGATCGCTCCAAATACCAGCGGCGCAACCACCATGAACTCCAGCGCTGTCTGCCCTTTCTCGCTTTTTCTATGTTTCATTGGATGCCTCATCTTTTGCGATCTGTATTGCTCTGGCATTCTGATAGAGTGCTTGTACCACGATGTTGATGAATAAGATGCAGATTGTTCCGAGCCAGATAAAGAAAGCTGTGTCAATTAAATTCTCGTTTTTCATGAACTTCATCCCTCTTTCCATGAATTCGTTCCTTCTTACCAGCCGGTAGCTTCTGCTCCTTTTTCGCTGAGTTTGTCAGCTATCATTTTTCCTACAACTACAAGGATAACTAGAATGATGGCTGCCAAAGCCACATATTCCAATCCATCCTGTCCAGAGTTGCCATCTACAATTGTTCCTTCAAATATATTCTTGAACATTTTTCTCTCCTTGAGCAATATCCTCAAATTGATGAACCAATTTCTACTACCAATGTAGCATTACACAACTACCTAATCAACGATAAAATGCGTTAAACCGTGTACAAATTGCGTTAATTTTCAGCCAATTTTTCCCTCCCACCCTCTGTGACCGCGTTAAATTGCGTTAATTTTAATAATTAAACTAGTTTTTCGCATAACAAGTAACAATCTTACTCTTTTACCAGGCGCCAAAAATTCCAGGGCCGCTGCTCTATGGAATGGATGGAGAGCAACATCTTTTCCAGGTCAAAATCAAGCGACGGGAACATGTAGGAGATCCAAAACTCATGATCTTCTCCCTGACAGACTGAGTTATTCTCCATGTTGTTGAATTCTATTTCCGGGGAACCAACTACTGGCAAATATCCTGGATAAATAAGATGGAAATCGTTGTAGCTTATGCGGCACCCCCAGCCTTCACCCTCCCCACTTCCTACATAATCAACCCCGATCTTAACTCGGATATAGGTAGTGTCAGGAGGCATGACAAACGCGTTGTTCATATAGAAAAAGTAATTATTATTTGGGGAGACTTTTCTATCTGCGGGATAGAACTTGCCCTCTGTAGGAACATATACTGTAGGGACGTCAGGGTTCCCAGCAAGCAGCTCAATACCCCTGACAGAAAACCGCAGATTGTTATCCTGGTATGTGTCCCCATACTCACCTATGGAATAGATCTTTCCGCTCACGACAGGAAGGGACATTGGGTAGCTCATCCCGGGAAGAAGGGAAGACATGTCATGGGCCTTTTCTTCAATACTTACGTCCCAGGATACTTCTTGCGGTGCATACATTTCTTGATCAGAAAGAGGAGGTAAGAGGTTGCGCTGGCAGCTCGTTGTCCATACAGGGCCTTCCTGCATGAACAAGAACCCTGCATCGTCAGTGGTTAACGTTTTGTTGCTGTCTACGCTGTTCTTATTTCGGGAAATATAATTAAACGCCAACACCTTCTGATCTATGATTTCCCCCATCCAACCGCGATAATAATAATCAGAACCTCTGAAATATCCCTTGGATAAATCGGCTTTGTCAATGAGGGAATAATAGCCAACAATATCTACTTGCTCGTGAGTAGGTATCCCTGTATTAATTTCTACCGTTTCACCAAAAAGGCCTTCAAAGCGACCTCGGTCAATGACGTTCCACCATGGTGTGGCCCCGCCCATTATGCGGAGATTGTAGAGGAAACTATTGCTATCTGATAATGCCCAAAAATTAGAGGCAAGCCCCCAAGGCCTTCCAATATATTCCATTGGGGAAACACTGTTTATTCCATCAATTATTACGTTGTTGGCCCATTCTCCGGCGCACATCACCGGAACGGATCTTGCCGGCTTGGGTACATGATCGTCCTGGACATCATGATGGTATGTGTCATCTTCGTCTATATATTCAATGCAATCTACTACATCACATATGGTTGTCTTAGAAACGAATGTGGAATCGGGCTGGTACGCGTTAACTATATTGACAGGGTATATACCTGGACGCATACCAGTTCTTGGTGCCTCTTCGTAGTTGGGGTATACGTTGATGAGCGCTGTATTGGGCAGGAGCGGGGGGGCCTCTTCCTCTGGCCTTGGTTCCCGTCCTTCTCCGCGGTCGATAGTGAGTACCCCCTCTATCATTCCTGTGACAGGATCAAGACCTTGACGAACATCCAGGCCGCCGAGGGCAATAAAGTTGGGATTTACAAACAATATTGAAGAAGTTCCCGTTGTGACAAACATTGCTCCCTCTCTTTCAACGTATGCCCTTGCTGAGATACCGATACTCAGGTTGCTGTACCCTTCTATTTCTTCTGTCGTGACGCCGTATGGTTCTACTGCAACCTTTGAAAAGAGAGTGTATATAATGGTTTTGCGAGTTGGCGATGGTCCATCTGATCCGCTCAGCGTGACCTGGTCGAGGTCTACGGGAACATTTTTAATGAAGCTGTCTATCCTGGGGCTATAAAAAGTGACAGAGCCAAAGGTTGCGATATTGCCTACCGGGGAACTCTCATAATAGAAGTTCAGGGGCACATCATCTAGCCTGATAACACTTACTGGGAACGAATTAGCCGAGGTGTATGTCCAGACCAGGAAGGAACGCTGTTCCGGCTCGGCGTAGTTATTTATCCGAAAACCATAGATGGTGGAAATATCACCATTGCCTTCTACTCGTGCAACACATACTCCCTGTTTCACCCCAAGCTCATATGCTTTCGGGCAACTACTTGCACAGTATTCCAGCTCGTCACATTGACTAACAGTGCCAGGCAAGTCTGCTAGAGTCAAGTCTATCGACGCAAGCAATTCATGATCAGGAAAGTACTCCCATGGCTTGTAAAGATCAAAAGTAACGACCTCGGGCTCCCTCATATATCTGTGCTTGGCCTTGACTTGCAGCTGCTCGAGGGGCACGTCAGGGGCAAGGCAGCTGACCCACCCTTCCCGGGCTTCGCCTGGCTGCAGCATACTCGCTTCGCCATAGTACCAGGGCCTGGGTGGTGCGTAAGCAGAAGGATCATAAAGCCCATCCTCCCCTACCCCCCTACCCCCGTCGATCCCCGCTGGAAGCTGATAAGGTTCTGTTCCGTCTGCGTACTCCACTGAAGCGCAGGGATATTGTGAGATCCCTTCCAGCTCCACATTTAACGGACTGACATAAAGTGCCGGCCAACCTGTGTCCGCATATTCTGAAGAAAGAAGAGGATCAGGAATAGGCTGGCTGCTGAAGTTCTGTGTTTTGACATAAACGTTGATCGTTTTAAGGCTGTGTCCGGCCAGCAACTCCATATCTGAAGTAGGAAGGACCACGCCATCCTCACTGTTGTAGGCATAGCGGGCCAGAGGTACTTCGCGGGGATCCTCAAGCACGTAGAGCACCTGCAGATACGGTCGGGTCAATTCTTCTTCCGAGTGCCACGCGACAGCTGTCGCCAGGGTATCGAGCGAATGATCAGCAGGAAGTGGATTGCCATCAGGATCATATGATGGGCGACGTATGGGTTCACCTGAGGTCAACTCAACTACCGGGTTATAGACCTGGTCCTCGGGCAGTGCCGGCAGATCCTCAAGAGGCACGCGAATCTCTGTGTAGGGGCCTATCTCAGCCCCAGAGGAGGCTCCAGCTGAGCGTACAGCATAAAACCCTACTCCAACCACTATCACGAGCAGAATGATTCTTAGAATGAGATATTTCTTACCCACAAGTTAACCCCTCTCTTTTGAGCTGAAGCAAACAAGCAACCGACCTCTTCTTGGAAAAACTTTCTATCAAGTAAATATTAGACTAATCCACCTGGTTTTCTGGTCCTATTGTGATGGTTTAGAAAGATCCACTAAACGTGAAATGATCAGAACCCCTCCAGGCTCTAGTCCAACTATTCCATAAGAGTTATTCAGAAGGCCAATGCTTTCACTGTCTAGATCATACAAGAGCATTAGCGATAGGCTTAGGTCCTCTTTTACCCATTCGCTCCTCAGGTATCTGTATCGAGCTTCCCAGTCGGATATGTTCTTCCAATTATCATCGGTGAGCGTTTCGCCATACATTACAAGCACATCTGCAATTGTGTCCTCAGTCCACGAGATTTTGGTTTGCGAAACATATTGTAGATAATCTTCCCCTGGTAAATCAATGACGATTTGTTCCAGAACATCTGGTTCTATTTCTATTTTCTGAGTGGATGGGTACTGTGGAATAGCAGATCTCAGGTTGCTGCCAGGAACCAGTAATTCAGATCCAAAACTGGAAAATAAGCAAGATGAAAAAAAGAAAAAGGATGATGCGGAAATAATTAGACGAAGTATCTTTTTTTCCCTGAGTTCGTTCATGTCTTCCGCCTAGAAGAACCCGATTCCCATGAACATGCTCACAGCTGGTACTCCGATAATGATCAGCGAGGCCAGCACGATGATCATGGTGTTGACCAGGACTGCCTTTACCTTTGCCCTACCGCCGATCTCGAGGATCCGGTTAGAAAGCCTCTGACGCAGCATTCTGGCCATAGTTTGCATGGCGTGTACCTGCACCTCGCCGCCGATCTGGCTCTGTTTGATCAAGCCGAGAAACTCTTTCAGCTGCACTGGAGCCGGCACAGATTGAAGCACATCAAGAACAATATTGTCGATCTCTTTGTTAGTCTGTAACCCAGATGACACGGTGTCGCAGATCTTCCCGAACAGGCCAAAATCCCGCATCTGCGATAGGCTGTCTGAAAGACTGGTGCCTGTATTGAGCAGGTTCACTATTTGTTCCAGACCGAACCCCATTTCATCCTGGATGCGCTCGCGCCTTTTCTTGATCGCGTTCTGTACAGCCCGGGACGGCATGGAGAAACCATAAAGCAGCCCGCCTGTGACCATGCTGGCAGTCAGCAAGAAGCCCAGGTCCAAAAAGTAGCCGAGAACTCCACCCAAGGCCGCGGTGATCAGGGATGTGTAGATCCTGCGGGCATAATATTCCTGGGGAGACTGATAGATATATCCGGATTTTCTGAGTAATTCGTCCAGGTCACCTTTTTCCCTTCCGATTGAACGCCCCAGGTCAGCCACCATAGCTGATAGCACTTGGGCTTCGGCAACCGATCCGATTCGCTTGGATCCATCTGGATCTTCAATGAAGCGGTTGCTCATCACGCGCGGGACAGCAAATGCGGCGAAGATAATAAAGATACCCAGTCCAAAAAGGCCGGACAGAATGGCCAGGATAGTTGTGTTTAGCAGCATGTTATTTATCTCCTCCCAGGGTCATGACCTGGTTGACCTCGTTGAGCATTCGTTCTCCGATCAACACACCTGCAGCCGAAAGTAGGAAAGATCCCATCATTGTGACCTCACCTGTCAAGCTTGAATAGAAGTTGGCATAATCAACGGACGTAAAGCGCATCAAGGCGGCCAGAATAAAGGGGGCTACAGCCAGGACCTGCATTTGGACCCGGATACCAGACAGGTCTGCAGTGACCTTTTTTCTAGTGGCAGCATTCTCCCTGATGGTCTCTGTTAAGGGTTCCAGAATCTGTCCCAGCGGCCGGTTCGCGCCGTGCCTCTCCCACCCCACAAGCGTGCTGACCAGGATATTGAGCATAGGCGACTGCCTGCGTTCCTGGATGGGAAAGAAGGCTTTCTGCAGATCTTCACCTTGTACCAGGCTTCTGGATACTTGTTCCAAGTCAAGCGCCACCATGGGTGGAGCGTACTGGGCCGCATTGGATATCGCGCCGTGCGCGGTGCCTCCGCCCATTTGAGCACCAACGGCCATAGATGCGGCAGCATCAGCCAGGGCCTCTTCATATTCTATTGAAACCTGGTCCCGCCTGGCAAACAGCCATCGCAAATAGAGAATAAATACCACCAGGCTGGCAAATACTGAGGTCAGGATCCCTCCCAGCACCAGGTAGGTGAGCGCAAAGCCACCGGCAGCGCCTAAAAGACCCACCCTGATAAATCCGGATTTCGTGACCTGCAGGTCCGCTTGTTTCAGCGCTAGGTCAAGCCCTCCTGCCTGCCAGGTATCTGCAAATGATCTTATGTTCATATCTGGGCGAGGGGTGACAGCTCCGGATTCTTGATCAGCTTTTGCCAGATTTCTCAGACGCTGGATCCCTGTGCGGTGGGAGCCAACATTGGCAATAGCAACGAAGATGATGAATATCCCTATCGCTGCGCCTGACGCCAGAAGTAAATAAGTTAGATGTTGTGGTGTCATTAATTTATCCTTGTCCAGCTTTGTGAATCCATTCAGGAATCCCTGCGTTGTCAAAACGTCGGGCATGGCGGGAGTCCATTAGTGGTCCTTTCAGTTTTGGGGAGCGCCCCCCCGAATACTCAAAAATTAGATCGATCTTTGGTTCCGGATCTCCTCCGTCAGAGATAACGCTTCCATCCATTTCCCCGACAGCCCTTACCCGGCGATTATCCCCTTCTTTCTCAAGCACAACCACGATGTCAATCGCAGTTGAGATGATCTGGGCTATTTGACTCATACGCAGGTGACGTCCACGTTCGCTCTGGCTGATCATCATTGCCAGCCGGCTTTGCATTTCCTGCAGGCCGTAGGCGTGGAAGGTGGTCAATCCATTTTTGTGCCCGGTATAGAGCGCATTCAAAAGGTCAAACACCTCCCCTCCCCTTGCCTCAGAAAGGGTCAGTGCGTCTGGGCGTTGGCGCAGGGCCAGTTTGACCAGGTCGGCTTGTGAGATCTCTGGCACATCTTCCAGGGATGGTGGGCGGGTTTGCAGCGTGAGGACATTGTTGGGAACAGCCGAATCAGGAAATAGCCTGATCTCCGGAGTGTCTTCAATGATCAGGACCCTGTAATCAATGGGAAGGCAGCGCCCCAATGCGGTGATCAACGCGGTTTTGCCTACACCCGTTGGTCCGATCACGGCAATGGACAGGCCGGCCAACACTGCTCCGTGCAGGTAATATGTCAGTTCTTTGGAAAGGATGTTGGTCAATTCCAGGTCCGGGTAATCCGGCATGGCGGAATTTTTTATCTCGTTTGCTACAGCCTGGGTATTTGGTGTGTTCTTTTTAACTCGCCAGGGCTTGTAAAGATCGATCAGTTCGATGCCGGCGTGGCGCGGGATGCGGATCACGGCAGTAGGATCAGGGTTGGCTATTGGCTGCGTCACCACGCTGTAGCGGTTGTATTCGATGGCAGCATCTACAATAGGCTTGATGCGGTTGACAGTTCTTTCGGCCTTAGCTAGAGCGGTATTGAGTATGTTCAGTAGGACCGATTTATTGGGGAAAGTGATATCGGTCCGTTCCCACTCGCTCCTGTAGATCATGACTTCATTGGGTCCATTGATGGCGATGTCTTCGATCGTCTCATCTTCCAAAAGGTGATCGATCGGTCCCAGGCCGAAGGTGTATGAGATGGCCTGGGAAACAAATTCATCTCTGTTGTAGGTCAAAGGGGGTAGATTGTCTTTGATGGCCCTTCCCTGGTAACTTTCGTGCACCTCGGTAGCGATCTTGCGGGCTTGATCGCGGACTTTTCCCCCACCCTGCTGAAGTTCCGATGAAGAAAACTTTTCCCCTAACTTGGTCCTCACTTCACCCAGAGCAACATCAAAGCCGCGCGCGCCTTCGGCTCCTGTGGGAAGATCTCCATCAAAAGTCATATTTTCCCACTTGATCTTGGGTTCATCATTGGTGTTGTTATTTGATGCCACTAAATCCACCTTTATGTAATTCTTATTGCAATCTATTGTCTTTTACCAAACAGACCTCTTTTCTTACCCTGTTCGGATTTGCGCTGGTTCCAGGCGAAGCCGATCGGGGGATAGAAACGGGCTGCGACATCGATGATCCCGTCCAGGGTCTTCTGGGTATGAGACGGCAGCTTGGACATAGATGCATGTTTGGCCACATAAGAGATTCCTTCGTTTTCAGCCCGGGTCACATTACCCGTTGCATCGAAGGGGATCAGTCCGGCCACAGAAAGGTTCGCGCTGATACTAGCCTCTTTCAAGCTCAAGCCTACATCCGGAAGCCATTTATTGATCACTAATTTGATATCGTTTCTAGGGACCCCGATCTTTTCCAGAAGATTAGCGCCCGTCCTGGAATCGTTGATACTGGTGAGTCCTGGCTCAGCTACAATCAGGACTGTGTCCAATTTGATCAACACGCCGCGGTGTACGCCCACATTAGTACTTGACCCGAGATCGACGATCACAAACTCATAATGGCGCCTGAGGTGGTCCATCATGGACTGGGCGAACGTATAGCCGGATTCTGTGGACAGGGCATCATGTTGGGCTTCGATCATGCTGTCCACACCGGCCAGAAGGTCAAGGTTCCCCTGGCCGCCTACCTTCAGAAACATTTCTTCAGTGAGTGCTTTTTTGATTGCTTCCGGCCTACCGTTCCCTCCTTCTAATTTGTAGATATTGGCAGCGTCCACAATATTGCGATTGGTACCTGCAGTGTCAAAACCAAGACGGAGCTTGACGTGGCCGCCATTCATATTGGCATCCACCAGGACGCAGTTTCTCCCTCCGATCGCGGACAACGCTACACCCAATTCCGTGGCCAGGAAGGTCTTGCCCACACCGCCTTTCGGGGACCAAACCCCGATCTTGTGGCGCTCCCAGGGAGCTCCTCCTGCTTGTTGGGCAGCTTTTCGGATCATATCGGGTGCGACGTTCCAGGCACCCTTTCCCCAGTTGGCCTGGGTGTTCTTGATAACCGCGGGCAATTCTCTTTTCATTGTGTGAACAATGGCTGGAGTGAAGGGGATGTTGTAGACCTTCTCAAGGCCTGCGTCTTTGATCACACTTTCTTTGTTTGAATTGGCTTCAACCAAACCAATCAAGACGAATGGGTAATCGACCTTTTCGCGGATCCGGAAGAGCTTTTCAATGGTGATGCCTTCCGTGTGAAAATCTACCATCAGGAAAGAGGCGCCGGTAGACGGCAGGATATTGGCCAGCTGCTCTTCGTCAAACGAACTTATAGTTAAAGTTGCGACCAGGGGTGTATCTTTCCCACGGGTAAAAGGCTCTGCGATCTGTTCGATCGTGGTAGCCCGGGCGACGATAATTCCCTCAAATACCTCCTGGTTCTCTGGTGTAAGGTTATCTGTCATGTAAGGTTACTCCGTTAATAGATAACGATCAGATTTGAAGAGGTCAAGAAGATCCTCAAAGTGAGCACCCAGTGTGGGAGACTGGTCCGTTTCACCTTCCACCATGGGGGACAGTAAAGAAAGGCCCAGCTGGCCAGCTGCGTCAGCCATCATCACGAACTCTACTGCTGCACGCGGGATGACCACATCGATGGCTGTGATCTCACCCAATTCAATTCCGTCGCCAGATCCGCGTTCATCGCGCTGCACCGCGGCTACACCCGCATATTGGACGATCACTTTTGCGAGAGGGTAATCTGGTGCAATCGTTGGTGTTGGGGTTATAGTCGGCGTGGGTGTAAACTCAGGCGTAGGAGTTGGAGTGAAATCAGGATTGACTTCTTCAAACACCTCAAGCGTGGCCTGGGGAGAAGATAATTCAAAGCGTTCATCGCGCTGCACAACAGCCACGACCAGGTCTACCCGATCTCCGGGTCTGATCGCGTTAGGAACGCCGGCGTTTTTGAGCGATACAACGACTAGGTTGGGGTCGGTGAGTCCCAGTTCGGGGATATCAGAAACCCGCGGGTTCCCTTCAGAAGCTATGGAAGAGAGCGGTATAGCCTCATACTGGTAGACGTTGCGGACGATAACACCACCCGCAGACTGGATGCTCAGCCAGGAAGCTTCGGTCAGGTATGAGTTGAGTAGTAAGCTGTCACCAGAAAGCGGGATTTTGGCTAGACTTTCTTCCGGGATCTGGTCGACCCTCATGCCAGCATGGATGTCTTCCTTAGCGGCGATCACAAGGACAGGTGCTTTGGGACCCATAGCGAAGGCCATGTAGAAGATCGCTGCACCAAAAGCAATGGCGATGACTACACCGATGATGAGAAGGCGTTTATTAATCATGATTTCAAATCTCCTTGTTCATTGGATTGAGAATAGATTTCGTTATTTGCCTGCTGCTTGGACAACTTCAAAATATTTCGTCCCAGCGCATGAAGTGTAATTTGGATGGTGTGCTGCTGATTGAGAGTAAGACTGGTGCCATTGAGTTCTTGGCTGATTGTGTGATATCCGGTGATCAGCTCCTTTAATCCCTGAGCAGCTGAATTATTCCGGGAAAGATCAAAAGCACGGGAAGCGGCTAGAGCGCTATCGAGATCCCCCAGTTCCTGGAGCATACTGGCTAGATCAACCAGCCACGTCTCAGGGCTGGTCTTTAGCATACTTGCCAAATGCTCTTCGATTGTGAATTGTGCCATTTCTTATCCTAGATCATTTGAAAATACAAACCTCTATTTATACCTACCAATAAGAACTATAAATATGGTGTACCACAATGAAAACGAAAGCGAAATAGCCAAATTCCTGAAATATGTTTAAGCAGTTTTCAGGATTTATTTATGATGCTTCGATCACGTTGCTAAATGTAATAATCGCCGCTTAATTAGAACATATGTTCTAATACCCAAAACAGAACCTGGGTGAAAAATTAGATCCCGGGAAAATACTTTTTTAAAAATGGCGCCACGCTCTTGTCTTTCGATTTAATTTTTTTCAGATTCGCAGCGGCTTTTTTCATCAACCGAATCTCTTTGTTGATCAAACTCCTGGCACCGGGGATCTGCATGGTAGCCGAAGCCAGTTCAATGGCCTTCTTTTGATCGCCACCTTTAGCAATGTATCCCGCCGCAGCCCAAAGCGTGTCAGCATCATTCACCGATTGGGATATTGCGATGTTGAATAAGTCCTCAGCCTTATCTTGATCGATCTTGGAGAACACATCCTGGACTGCAGCGATGAAGGACTCCTTGTAAGCCTTGTTGTTTTCGAAGATTTCACGCTTGGTCGATTTTTTGTAAGGCCCTCGTTTGCTTCCAGTCTCAGCCCCCTGTTCTTTCTGAAATGACGGCGAACTCATGGAAGACAGTGCGTCAGCCAGGTCAGTGCCGGCATCAAGCTGGTCCCGCAGGCTATTTGCACCAGCTTGTGAGAGGTTATTTATTTTTCCTAGCAGAGCTTTGTCTTTCAGCTGTTCAAAAGCATTCCAGTGGCTCTTGAGATTGACAACAGCTTTTGTTGGAATAGCTCCTTCCATCCAGGGAACACGAAGGGCGTCTGGAGCGGAGAGTGCGCTGAAGAGTTCGCTTGCCAGAGCGGGCGAAACACCGGCAGTGTCAGCCACCTTGCGAACGCTCAGATCTCTTCTTTCCTGGAGAGACTTGAGGGCAAGGGCCTTTTCATAGCTGGTGAGTTCCCTCCTGCCCATATTCTCAGCCAGGGTGATCAGTTCATGATCATCATCTGACCTGGCGATCATACCTTCAGTACCCTTTATACCGGCAGCCTTTCCCGCGGCAACGCGTCTGTGGCCGGCAACAATGGCAAACTTTCGGTCTCCTTCTTTTATCCCAAAACCCAAATTGTCATCGCTGTCCTCTAAAGACCTAACAACGATTGGCTGAACAATCCCATTTACCTTGATAGACTCCAGCAGCTCTTTATCTTTTGAGGACTTGTTTGGATCAAACACAGTAGCACGGCTCTGGACCGGACTGTCTTCCAAAATCTCAGAAAACAGAATAAAAGAAAGCTTACGGATGCCCCTGGATATATCTGGAGAATATAAAACGTCGACATTTGGATCAGGATCATTAATGTCGTCGCCAGCCCACCGGACCTGTTTGAACGCCTTAGCTTTGTTTGTAGAAGTTGATTTAGAAGAGGCCATAACTATACTCCTGGAAGGTGTGTATTCCCTTTTCTACTCTTTGTATTCCTAAAGTGTTCACTAGGTGAACACTTGCTCCTGGTTATCAAATTTATGCTTTTTGTACGGCATCAGCCAGCATCTTGGCAAATGTATAAAAATCCTTGCGTAAGCCCCAATCAAGATAGGCGCCACTCCTGATTAACCTGGAAGTCTTCAAGAAAAAGAACTGGTCTTCGGACACACAGCGCAAATTGGATTCCTTTCTGTATTCATCAAGGGTAAGCTTGTATGTATTTATGTATTCCTCTTCCCATTGGGTATCACCTGGCTGGTTGATGATAAAACCACCCATTACTGGTTTATTGTTTTCGCTTTTCCTTTGCATGATCTGGATGGTTCTCAGTGTTTCAAACACCGGCAAGATATCCTGCTTGCTCATAATCAGGGGCACAAATACAACATCGGCTGCTCCAACGCCGGCCAGCACACTATCACTACTGGACCCGGTATCGATTAATATCAATACATTGTCGGGAAGGCGCGTCTCGCGAATTATTGCTCCCAGCAAGGCGTAATGAGCATTGGCAAGAACTTTGTCCAGGTTGGGCTTGGAAGGTAGAAGGAAAAGCCTTCCTCCATTATCCACCCAGTTCTTATTTTTGTTTAGACCTGTATCAAAAATAGCCTTATTGAATATATCCTGGAAGTTATCATTATTGCTGGCTGCCAGAATGACTTCAGCGATACTCAGGTCTTCCTCGCCAAGGACCACGTCGGTGAATAACGATGTAACGCCCCCCCTGGCATCCAGGTCGATCACAACTACATTCTTTCCTTCAACCTCAGCAAAATATCTGGCCAGCAATCCGGTGCAGGCAGTTTTTCCAACGCCGCCCTTTCTTGATGTGAGGGTAATTACCTTTGTCCCAACTGACATTAAATTCAACCTTTGTCTAAAAAAAGCGATAATTGAAAAATTTGCTGTACTTTGAGTGTTATAACATAGAAAAATTAAAAAGTAAACTTTGTTTAGAAGGGAAATAGAAAAACACCCAAAATAATTGGCTAAACCAACGGGTCTTCCTTGTTCAATAAAACAGGATAGGGGAAAGTTTACGGATATCCTTAGTATATTGATGTGAATATAAAACGTCGACATTTGGATCAGGATCAATAATGTCATCGCTAGCCCGCCGGACTTGCTTGAACGCCTTAGCCTTGTTTGTCGAAGTTGATTTTGAAGATGCCATAACTATACTCCTGGAAGGTGTGTATTCCCTTTTCTACTCTTTGTATTCCTAAAGTGTTCACTTAGTGAACACTTGCTCCTGGTTATCAAATTTATGCTTTATGTACGGTATCAGCCAGCATCTTGGCAAATATATAAAAATCCTTGCGTAAGCCCCAATCAAGATAGGCACCACTCCTGATTAACCTGGAAGTCTTCTCCCAACAGGGAGTAATGAGCACTAGCATGAATAAGGGATCTACGAACGTTCTGGCGTATAATACGTCGATAGACCATGCCAGGAAGGGCGACGGCACACTGCGGAGGCAAATATGGACATTACACCTTATGTAGAGTCAGCAAAGAAAGTCATTCTGCTTGTTTTCCCCTTCCTGGGGCCCGATGAATGGGAATGGGGGGTTGGTATCGTATTCACGCTTGTGCTGGCGATCGGGATGGCAATTAGGTATCTAAACAACCTGAGAATGCGGCGCTGATACAGGGTTTCCAGAATACCGGAAGGACCGCCTGCCAGTATCATGAAGAAGTGTTCACCTGGTGAACACTTCTGTGTGAAAAGAAGAGTAGGGATTTCTGCGTAAATAACTCATCCAAAAAGCAATATAATAAGCGGCGCCTTGCACATCCTGAAGGGTACTATTCAGGCGAGTGTCTGTGCTTCGGGCAGGACGTTCGGGGGAGGGCTAGCGTCAGGCCGGCAGTCCACACGCGGGGTGTCCAGGATGCCAAACCCTGCCGGGCTGGAGCGGCAGAGGAGGGGGGCAGTGAGGCGGAGCGAGCGTTTATTGCGTTGTTCCGCCTCACTGCCCCCCGACAGAGGAACAACAAGACAATAAACTAAACCATAGATCAGAGTATATGAACGCGTGTGAGCTGACAGGAAGATCTGTCTGTAGATCCTGGGCAAATAGATCAAGCAAGGAAGGGGGAAAAGAGATGTCAGTTGAAGGGAATAAACTGATAATAACTAGAACTAAAGAAAAAGAACTTAGTTTAGAAAAGGACAATAGGAGAAGAGAAACAAGAGATAAGAAACTATATATCCAGGAGAATAGCAAACACAAAACAGGGTAGGGGGGTAATAGAAAATCAATGGCTAGATAGTAAAAATTGATGGTATTAGATTAGGGGAATATTTACTATTAGTAAGCTATTATTTTTAGCAGTCGCTATAATGAAGGGAGTGATCAGGAGAGAATAAAGAGCCCCGACCAATTTCCAGATATTATTTTCTAAGCGTTTTGCGGGCCGGTTCCAGGTATATCGTGAGAACAGGGTTGGGCTACAAGAGGCTGCTAGGGGGGAGGTGAGACTTCTGATCAGCACCCCGGGGACGACCTCTGGCCATGGGGCTGGGGCTGGGGCTCGGTGTTGGAAACCCGAATCATCTTCTTGACAGGAATAACAACATCGTTTAGTATTTAGGTACTATATATTTGAATGACCAACAACCTTTCAGCAAGAAAGCAACATACCAGAAGCAAAAACCCCCGGCCCCCGTGGGTTTTATTAGTTAATGGATCAAGTCCTAAACAGATCCAACTACCCCCTTATCTCATCTATTGACAAAGTGCCACATGGCAGTTACAATATAGCCAAGTGGCATCATTAGACTGGAGGTCTATAATGACTACAGCGTCCATCCATGCCGTTAAGGAACCGTTTGGTTATGCAAATCTGATTGGAATAAAAGCTTCAGATAGACTGGAACTTTCTGATAAGGTCCAGGCCGGATTTCCATTCAAGGCATTCACTATTTTGACCAGATCTATGGAGGTTTCAAACAAGGAACTTGCTGAGCTGGTCCAAATTAGCGCTCGAACATTGAACCGGAGACAAAAGGAAGGCAAGCTGAAAGCTGACGAATCAGACCGGTTGCTAAGGTTTGCCCGGATATTTTCACACGCAATAGGCTTGTTTGAAGGAGATAAGGAAGCCGCGCAGAATTGGCTGGCTAGTGAAAACCGTGCACTGAAAGACGAATCGCCGCTTGAGGCAAGCAGGACAGAGGAGGGGGCAAGAGAAGTAGAAAATCTGATCGTCAGGTTGGAACACGGAGTGTTCTCGTGACGATAACTGCTTGGAGAATTTCCAAGAAAAAATATCAGGACAGTGCATTTACAGGAGAAGGCGCAGAAATAGCTGGAGGCCGCTGGAACAGCCAGGGCACAAGTTTGGTTTATGCGTCTTCTTCCGCTTCACTGTCCATTTTGGAAATACTTGTCCACCTTAAGATTAGTTCTGTTCTCTCATCATATGTTGTCATTCCTTTCAGTTTTGATGAAAAGCTGGTCAAGGAATTGAAAGAAGCGGATCTTCCAAAAGGCTGGACAGATCATCCACCTCCGGTAGCTTCTCAGAGGATTGGAGATAGTTGGGTACATGATCAATCTTCGCTGCTGCTCAAAGTTCCGAGCGTAGTTGTTCCTCTGGAATTTAACTACCTTCTCAATCCAGCTCACCCGGATATTGACAAGATCAAGATTGGCAAACCAATTCCACTGCCGCTTGATGAACGGCTAACAAGGCTCGTTACCTAGAATAATATTCCAATAAAACAAAAAAGCCCGCTTGTGTCCCTCAAAGACACCTGCGGGTTTTTTTTGTTTTCTCAAAACCTCTCATGAAATTTCGACTGATATCTAACAAGTAAACCACCAAGGAGGTGATTACTGATAAATTCTTTTTCCCCTACACGCTGCGCTTCTATCCCTGGGGTGATAAAAGCGTATGTATCTAACCCCGGTTAAAACACAGCCGCCGGCAAATTGTGCCAGCGGCTTCTATACCAACCCCACCCAACCGCTTGAACGGTTATCGGGTGGACCTGATGTACTTGGCATTGTACATCAGGATTTATCTTCGGTCAAGAGTTTTGAACTCGGACTGAAAAGGAGATCTACAATGTCTGAAAACACTTTACGCATAATTGAGCATTTAATTATCACCGCCAGCATGGAACGGGGGAGAGTACACTGGCAGCTTATCTTTGCCCACAGCTCTGAGTACCTGGGCAAGCGTGAAAAACAGCAAGTAGTCAAACTGGCCAATCGTTGGGGTGTTGAGCTGATCGGCAACGCCTGATCGATCGCCGGATCCAAAACAAGCCCGCTACTGTGGATGCCTGCAGATGCGGGCAATTCTCTAGGGGTAGGGGGGTAGCCCATGCTATGTATCAGCGGGGTTGGGAGAAATGCGTCCCGACCCCGCTGACGAAAAACCCAAGTTTACAAATTAATTCAATACTGTACTTCCAATGGAGGTAACGATGTTTGAGCATACTGATGCCCTGGTTGTGGCTGCGCAACTGAAATTGGTCTTTGGCCGCGCGATCTTGATCGGCATTGTATTTCTGGCCGGATTCAAGTATGTCAAAGAAGGCCTGGATGATCTTCACAAGATGTAGGGGGCGCGTCTCTCAAGGAGGGTTCAATGTCAGGTTTTTCTGATGCGTTGTTTCTGCTAACTGAGACCAGGGCACTTATAAGCAGAGCCCTGATTGGTTTTGTTGTATTTCTGGTCGTTTACAAATTCTTGCTGCCGCAGCTGTTCCGGTCCCGGAAGGTTGATACTGTCCTAATCATGGGAGTGCTCTACTTGCTTCTTCAGATCAGCCTGAGGAGTGGGGGAATGGCAACTGGATGGTAGCGGCATTATGGGAGCGACCCGTAAAACCCACCTGCTTCTGCGGGTGGTAGTTCACCAGGCAACGCGATAAATGCCCACCCTGGTCATTTCGATCAGGTGGGTGTTTTTGTTTTTCAATTTCAAATGACAAGTGTTTCAAGTTCATCTTGACAATTATTCAAATTGAGAATATCATAAAATGAGAAAATGAGAAAGCAAACAGGAGCAATATCATGTCCAACTTACTAAAACTTAGAGGAAATGGCCAACTTACACTTCCTGCAGCGATCCGGAAGCAAGCCAGTATCCAGGAAGGTGACACCTTTGAGGTGTATATTGATGATGATGGTGCCATTCGGTTAGTTCCCAAGGTCGTTATTGATCGTAACCAAGCCTATTTCTGGACGAAGCGATGGCAGGATGGCGAGCGTGAAACAGATGAAGACCTTTCAGCTGGTCGTTTCAAGGATTTTGACAGTATCGAGTCCTTACTTGAAGAATTGGAAGCGGACTGATGATCTTCCGTCGCTCCCAACGATTCAAGAAAGCCTACAAGTCTCTTCCAAAGCGCGTTCAGGAAAAAACAGCAAAAGCTTTTATTTTGTTCCGTGATAACCCGGCCCACCCGTCACTGGGCGTGAAGAAGATCCAGGGCCACGACGACATTTGGGAAGGCCGGATTGATAACAAATATCGGTTCACATTCCACTATGAAAAGGATCAAGAAACCGCTACCACAGTTTGTGTATTCAGATACATCGACAATCACGATGAGTGTTTGAAGAATCCCTAATATAGTAGAACGACCCTGCTGAAAAAAGGTAATCCAAAAGCCCGCTCGTGCCCGAAAAGCACCAGCGGGCTTTTTCTTTTCCTAACCTCCAGCGAATCACTACCCGCATCTTAAGTGGATTGTCGCCAACAGTGCTGCCCTTAAAGTTGACGACAATTATCAGATGATAACCGGTTGGCTTTCTCACCAAAGTTCAACCAGCCCAATTAAATTCTACAAAACAGATTCCCCCACGTCAAGACAAAACCAAGAAGGTCTAAACCCGCTCAGAGATACATTGATATCTGGGCGGGCTTTTCTGATTTCAGTAAAGCAGCATACATCAAAAAAAGGAGAAAAATCATGTACAAAATATATGTCCTGATCAACAAAAAGAGAATACTCAAGAAGGAAACCCAATCCTTTTCTACCGTCCAAGCTTTTCTCTATGCCTTGCGTAAGCGAGGTTTTGTTTGCCATGTGGAATATCCTAGGAGGTCGGCATGATCGGAAAAATCACCGGAGGTTCGATTGGCAGCTTGACTGCCACGCTTTCTAAAATGACTGACCTGGGCAGCTTTGTGGTCATTCGTGAAGGCGATCGGAAATATTGGGGGACCATCACCGAGCTATCGCATCCCCAGGTACCGGTTGAGCTCGCAGCAATGGAGCTGACAGGAACCAGGTTCCAACCCGAGGCAGCGATCCATCTCAAGCGCATGTCTGCGGCAAACGGAGACCCACAACCTGTGAAGCAGCTCCCTGCGTTGGGAAGTGAAGTGCACCAGGCCGGCCAGGAAGATATCGAGCTGCTTTTTGGTCCGACCACACCACCCCACTGGGTGCTGGGACAGATGAGCGGAGGTCTGAACTTGCCAATTAACCTGGAGAGATTTGTCCAGCGGCCACTTTGCATAGTTGGGGCAACAGGCACCGGGAAAAGCTACACAGTCCTCGTAATACTAGTGGGGTCGATCCTGTATGGTATAGGCGGGAACCTGATCTTTGATTTCCATGGTGAATACACTGTCCTCAAGGATATGTTTCCTGATCAGGTGCGCCTCGTAACACTGGGATCAGGATCCAATGGAGACCGGCAGCCAGACTACCATCTGGAGATCTCACCCCAGACAATCACACCTCAGGACATTCTGAATATGTCCTCGCTTTTGAACCTGACCGAAAATGGATACCTGGTTCTCCA
>CAZHHT010000014.1:0-42333 GCA_964532455.1 uncultured Anaerolineales bacterium | reverse complement strand
CTGGAATAAAAACAAGAATAGAAATTATGGATAATATAAAAGAAAAAATAGCAGGCTTACTTAGATGGCTTCAGCCAGGTTTGGGAATAAAGCGCTGGATTCTCGCAATTTTATTTGGAACAACAATAATAGCATTGGGATTGGCTGTATTTGTAATCGATTTATATAGGAGGACCCCTGAAACATGGTGGCTGCCTTTAATTTCCTTTGCATCCTTGAGGGATCTACCGCGATTAGCACGTGTAATGGTATTTGAAGCGCTGGGCATGGGAATTATTGTTTGGGGAATAATCGGGTTAAATCGATCACTATTGGGGCCATTTTTAAGACCTGGCCATACAATAGTTGATAGGTTGGAAAAACATCAAAGCCGAAAACATGGTCCAAAAATTGTCGCAATCGGGGGAGGACACGGATTGGCAACTTTATTGCGGGGATTAAAAACAGTTTCCCATAATATTTATGCTGTTGTTACAGTGGCTGACGACGGTGGTTCATCAGGAAGATTACGGGAAAGTTTGGGAATATTACCGCCAGGAGACGTGAGAAATTGTTTGGCAGCGCTTTCAGACGATGAGGATTTATTGGCGCAGTTGTTTCAGTACAGATTTGCAAATGCTGATGAAAGTTTAAAAGGACATTCATTCGGAAATTTATTTATCAGTTCGATGGCGGAAGTAACTGGAAGTTTTGAGCAGGCAATTGCCGAATCGGGAAGAGTTCTGGCTGTATCAGGAAGGGTTCTTCCGGCAACACTTGAAAATGTACAATTAATTGCTGATATCCGGAAACCTGATAGTAAAGAGATGACCAGGGTTGTAGGGGAAAGCAAAGTAACCGAAACTACGGGCATTATTCAACGAGTAATGCTTGAGCCAAATAATCCAGCTGCATACCCGGAAGTAATTCAATCTGTACTTTCAGCAGATCTTATTGTGATTGGCCCAGGGAGTTTATATACAAGCATTTTGCCTAATTTACTTGTTAAGGATATCACTTCGGCAATAAGAGCAAGCCAAGCTTTAAAAATATTTGTCTGCAATGTAGCTACCCAGATGGGGGAGACCGAAGGATTCTCTTGTGGTGATCATTTGCGAGTGGTAGAAGATCATATCGGCAGTAATATTTTTGATATTATTGTTGCAAATGAAATAAAACCAAGCGAATATTACCCAAATATTGAAGGAGTGGAAACAGAAGATGAGTTAAGCATGAAATACAATGTTTATAAGACAGATTTGATTGATGTTGAACATCCCTGGAGACATGATCCGGATAAAATAACACAGGTATTGATGGATCTTCTAAGAGAGAGGACCGGACCACTAACAATGTAAATAATTGAAAGAAAAATGAATGTGGAGTATAATGTGAAAATTGGCACAACATATCGGAGGTAATGAATGAAAACAAAAATTGGTATTAATGGATTTGGAAGAATTGGAAGGCAAGTATTAAAAGCTATAAAAAAATATCATGGCGATCAGTTTGATGTAGTAGCTATTAATGATTTATATGCTCCAGAAGATAATGCCAGACTATTTAAATACGATTCAAATTACGGTATTTATTCTGGAAGTGTCGAAGTAAAAGATGGAAATCTTATTGTCGATGGAGATGTGATTCAGGTATTTGCCGAGAGGGACCCCGGAAAGCTTCCCTGGAAAGATCTTGGTGTAGATATCGTAATTGAATCAACGGGGGTATTTAAAGACACAAGTAAAAACCCAGGGCCTCAATCTCATATTGAAGCTGGTGCAAAGAAAGTAATTATATCTGCTCCTGCAAAAGGGGAGGATTTAACGGTTGTACTTGGCGTTAACGATGATTTATACGATACCGCAATACACCACATTATTTCTAACGCTTCTTGCACAACTAATTGCCTTGCACCTCCAGTAAAAGTATTGCATGATAAATTTGGTATCGTGAAAGGCTTGATGACTACAGTTCACTCCTACACAACAACTCAAAGAGTGTTGGACTTGGCACACAGTGATCCTAGAAGAGCAAGGGCTGCTGCCTTGAACATTATTCCTGCCACCACTGGAGCTGCTACTGCTTTGGCAAAAGTTATCCCTGAAATGAAAGGAAAATTTACTGGATTTGCACTACGGGTTCCAACCCCTACCGTATCTATCGTAGACATGGTTGTAGAACTGGAAAAAGAAGTTAGTGTTGATGATGTTAACAGCGTTCTAAAAGAGGCTTCTGAGGGTTCACTTAAAGGGATTATGGGGTATACAGAAGAACTACTGGTATCTATGGATTACAAAGGTAATCCGTTGTCTTCGATTATTGATTCGGATCTGACAAAAGTTATTGGTGGAAATATGGTAAAAGTCATTTCCTGGTACGACAATGAATGGGGTTATTCTTCCAGAACGGTTGATATGGCGGCATTAATTGCAAAAACTCTGTAAAACAAAAAGTATTAAGCGCCCCTTGATATTTTCGAGGGGCGTTTTTATTTTTGAGAGAAAAAATGTTTAAAAAGAAAACAATTAAAGATGTTGATTTGAATGGGAAAAAGGTATTTGTGAGAGTAGATTTTAATGTGCCATTAAAAGACGGCCGCGTAGCTGATGATACAAGGATTAAGGCTGCTCTTCCAACAATTCAATACTTGTTGAACAATAATGCCGCCGTAATCCTGGCGTCACACCTTGGTCGCCCTGGCGGAGAACCCAAAGAGGAGTTGTCATTAAGACCAGTTGCAGAATATCTTAAACAATTAGTTGACACTAAAGTGATTTTTGTTGAAGATTGCCTGGGAGAAAAGGCCGAGAAGGCTGCTCAAAATCTTAAAAATGGAGAAATCCTTATCTTGGAAAATACAAGATTCCACCCGGAAGAGACGGCGAATGATCCCATGATGGGGGAAAAATTAGCCAGCCTGGCTGATATTTTTGTTAACGATGCCTTTGGAACGGCCCATCGAGCGCACGCATCCAATGTAGGTATTACCAAACACTTGCCGGCAGTCTCAGGACTACTTCTCGAAAAGGAAATTAATTGCCTGGGAAACACAATTGCCAATCCCGAGAAGCCATTTATTGCAATCCTTGGTGGAGCAAAAGTAAGCGGAAAAATTAACGTAATAAATAACCTGACCGAAAAAGTTGATTATTTTCTTATAGGGGGTGGGATGGCGAACACTTTCTTTGCTGCGCAAGGTTTTAAGATGGGCGATTCGTTAGTTGAAGAAGAATCTTTGGAAATAGCACAAGGAATCTTGAAAGAAACAGGGAAAAAATTATTACTACCAGAAGATGTTGTTATTTCAGATAAATTCAGCGCAGATGCGAGTTACAAGACCATCATGGTTGGAGATATTCCTGAAGGTTGGAGGATAATGGATTTGGGACCAGCAACGCTGAATACATTCGAAAAGATCATCAAAGGCAGCAAAACAATCGTCTGGAACGGGCCGATGGGCGTTTTTGAATTCCCAGCATTTGCCAAAGGAACATTTTCTCTGGCAAAAATTGTTACAGAAAGCCCTGCCGTAACAATCGTTGGGGGAGGGGATTCGGCAGCGGCTTTAAAAGAAACTGGGCTAAGCGACAAAATTACTCACATCTCCACCGGAGGTGGAGCCTCTCTAAAAATGCTGGAAGGAGCTATTCTGCCTGGACTGGAAGCACTGGACGATAATTACTAATTATTGTTATAGCGTATCGCTAGAGATTGCTGGAAGAAAATAACGAATTTCCGATTGGTAAAAAACCCATTATTCTTAGACAAAACCCAAAAAATTAAAAAAAGCCTGAATTATTGATTTAAACTAACTGATTTGCGTTTAAGGCGGAATAAACGGTGGTCAAGAGCTGCCTTGAGTTTCTTTGAATGGATGGAAGAGGGATCAATGGACAATATTCCTACGGCAGACAGAGTCCAATGGATGGCTTCCTGGTAATCATTATTTTTATGTTCGTAAAACATCGCCAGCTCAATATGAGCCTGAAGTACGTTATGAGAAGCTATTGTTTCCCAGAGCGGCACAGCTTGTGAATAATCTCCCGAATTTTTGTGCAAAGAAGCAAGTTTTGACATAGCTGCAAGGTATAGATGATCTGGCAGATCAATATTATTCACAGCATGAGACAAAACGGATTTAGCAGACTGGATCCGGTTGTGTTGAGCAAGGTAAATCCCGATTGAAACCAGATCTGCATATGATTGGTATTTAGCAGCAAGCGGGAGTGACAATCGGTTTGTTATGAAATTCAAGAGGGTTATGAGGGAAATTACGTCGACCTCATTATGATAAAAGACTGAGGACAGGAGTGTTGGATCGCCG
Source organism: uncultured Anaerolineales bacterium (assembly GCA_964532455.1). Lineage (GTDB taxonomy): Bacteria > Chloroflexota > Anaerolineae > Anaerolineales > UBA11858 > B10-G9. Next base: position 38,030 of record CAZHHT010000014.1, on the reverse strand, counting down.
TTTTGGAGATAATCAAAAAATAGCGAGGCAACCTGCCATCCGGGGACATCGAGAGAGGACCTCGTTACACCTAGCAAATGATGTTCAATATTTCCCAAGGAGCAAGAAGCAAGGTGTAATTTCCAGAGACGGCGAGCAATGTGCAGTAGATCAATATGCAAAACGTCCTTAAAGGGAGGTGGCCATACGTGGAATTTGTACCTGGTCTGCAATCTGGGTAAATCAAATGATTTGCCGTTGTAGGAGATTACCAACTTTGCAGAAGAGCAAAAAATTTCCAGAGCAGCTAGTTGTGCAAGCTCATTTGAAGGATCATCGAGAAAGAATTGTGCAAATTGAAAACCTCCATTTGAGTATTTTGCTGCCCAAATTAAGAAAACATAAGTACCTGCGCCACCCGATAAACCCGTTGTTTCCGTGTCGATAAATAGAAACTGGTCAAACGGAATCTGCGAGATGCCAGAAAGAGATGGAATCTCATCAAAAATTTCCAGGTTTAATTCCTGGAAAAGTTTTAAGCTGCCATGAACAAAATCCGGGTGGAAAGTTTTTCTGACAACAAAACAGTCTCCTTCGGAAGTGCCTTCCCAGCAGCCATCAAATATATCTATAAGATTTGACAAGGGTTTGTATTTGGCAGGGGCATTGATTTTATCAAAGCCAACTTGAACACCCAAAGGCTTTAATTTTTCAGTCAGTGAAGTCATGGTGCAATTTTACTATAGGGATAAGGGAATTTGTTATCTCTGAAGCAAAGCAGTTTTCATTCTTTCTAATCCGGCGACAAGCCTTTCTTTTGGGCAGCCAAAATTTAGCCTGGCGAAGAGGTTATAATCATCCCCAAACCAACTGCCATCGTTTAGAGCAACACGGGCTTGCTCGAGAAAAAACTCAGATGGTTTGCGGAGTCCTGTTTCTTTGAAGTCAAGCCAACCTAGGTAGGTACTTTCCGGCTTGCTCATTTGTACTCCAGGAAGCTCAGAATGAACAAAATCAAATAGCAAATTACGATTAACCTCCAGGTAGGATAAAAGCTTATTGAGCCAATCCTCTCCATTCTCGAAGGCTACCCGCATTGCAATTTCTCCTAGAAGATTTACCGAACCAACAAAGCCACTCATAGTTTGGACAAAGCGATCTCTAAGTACAGGATTAGTAATTACAGCAGCTGATGATTTCAGGCCAGCGATATTGAAGGTTTTGCTCGCAGATAATAAGGTTATTGTAATGGTGGAAATATCTTCGGAGAGCGATGCAATGGGGATGTGTTTAGTTTCTGAAAAGACCAGGTCATTGTGAATTTCATCTGAACAAATAATGATATTGTGTTTGAGACAAACTTCGGCCATACTTAGAAGCTCTGATTTCGAGAATGCTCTTCCCGTTGGATTTTGAGGATTGCATAACATGAAGATTCTTGTTTCGGGGGTTACGAAAGAGTGGAAATAATCTCCGTTAACTTTATAGGAACCATTAGAGCTGCGCGACAAAGGGGAGGTTATAAGATTTGTATTTGAGTTAATAGCTACATGGAAAAAAGGGTGGTAAGCGGGAGTTTGAACTAGCAGGGAATCACCGGGATTTGTATAAGCTTTTGCGGTGACGTTAAATCCTTGGACGACACCAGGGATAAGAATGATATCAGCAGGATTTACGCTCCAATTATGCCTTTTGAAAAGCCAAAGTTGAATCGCTCTCTTGGTTGAGTCCTGCATTTTCGAGTAACCGAATATCCCATGTTCAATCCTCTCTTGAAGAGATGAAATCACTGACGGGGGAGATAAAAAGTCAGTATCTGCAACCCAGAGCGGCAAAACATCCTTTTTATAAAGATTCCATTTAATGCTATCGGATTCACGTCGATTGATAACCTGATCAAAATTGTATTTCATAGCAGATATTCTTTTTTGGCTTTTTTATAATAACGCCGGTAAGATGAAATCTCGTGAAGCAGAAGTTGAAATTTCTCGTCAATTGCTGCGAATCCAGGCAGAGGAATGCCTTCGCCTACATTAATTTGATTTATTTTGAGTTGAGAAAGATCGTAATCTCCATGTTCGTGAAACCAGGCTAAACCAAGTTCAATTAGTGCTGGAGTTTGACCAATACTTTGAGCAAAAAGAGCTGGATCATATAACTTACCGGTACCTCTGAGGTGTTTGAGTAATCCTAACAAGGCTTGCAAAACTGACCTGTTAGTCTGGGGCATTGGATCTTCAGCAAAGAGAACGATTGTTTTAGGGGATACAGAATCTAAAGCCTTTCTCAAAATACAAGGACTTGGCGGTGTTGTCCAGATAATCAGCATCGGTGAATTTTTAAGCTCTTCCCTGGGTAAGCAATCAAATCCAGGAGGGATATTGCATTCCGCCCAAATAACTGATGAAGGATTTTCATTAACAAGTCGACTTAATTCAGTGAGCGGATCGTTTTTTTCCCTGAAATCGAGCAATTCAAGTTCCCTTCTATTCTTAATGAGAATTTGTGTATATTCAGAATTGCGGAAATGCTGAAGGGTTAGCTGAGGTTGGTATTGGTCGTTGTACTTTGAAAGCACTAATGAGTAAGCAATATCGAAGGAACTTTCAGGCAGATCAATGCCGACGCTGTTCCACCAAAGAACATCTTGCCTAGTTCCGGCGCTATCAGCTAAAGTTAACTTCCTGTGATTCTTATTTTTGCCAATCGTTTTGTCATTGATAAGATTGACTCCTAGGGAGGCAAATAATAATTTAGGGTTACTTGAGCCAAAGGGAGCAAGACGGAGAAAATCATTAATATAGTCAGTGGATATTGATTGAAATGGAAGTACTGCATCAATTAGTACTTCCGGAGAGGGCAGAGTACCGCCTATGATACCCTCAAAATTTTTAGCGATTGTTCTTCGGAATTCTGACACTCTATCAACCTGGAGCTTTACACCTGCAGCCATGGGATGTCCACCGTGACTAATAAGCATGTCGCTTGCACTGGCAATCAAATCTGATATAGGTACTCCGGATATTGAACGCGCGGATCCACGGGCGTAATTTCCTTCTTTTGTGAGCATAATGACAGGCTTGTTAAAACGATCAACAAGGCGGCTGGCAACAATCCCCGTCACTCCAGGATTCCAGTCTGGAGGACCCAAAAGCACGAGAATTGGATAATCTTCAACAAGGTCGGGATTGGTTTCTACTTTTGTTAGGGCGACCTGGAAAATAACTTCAGTAAGCTCTCTTCTTTGGACATTGAGGTTTTCAAGCTCTCCCGCCAGGTTTACTGCAACAGTTTTGTTACTGGTAGTGAGAAATTCTACACATGAGTTTGCATCAGCAAGCCGGCCGAGAGCATTCAATCGGGGACCGATGACAAAACCAATTTGATCTTCATTTATTGAGCTTCCTTCCAATTTTGCGTTATTGTAGAGCTGTTGCAGCCCCATACGGGAAGTATTGCGTAGAATAGGTAAACCTAGTTGGAGAAGATAACGAGTGTCACCGAAAAGTGGTGCAACATCTGCGACAATACCAAGCGCGACCAGGTCCAAAAGATGGTCAACCTTTCTCTCGTAATAGCTGTACAGACACTCAATAAGTTTGTAAGCCACACCGACTCCTGGAAGGGACGATAATGGGTGTCCAGGGGGAAGCATATTGGGATTGATTATTGCATGCGCATCAGGAAGAACCGGGGGAAGTTGGTGGTGGTCAGTGACAATGAAATCGACCCCTTGATTTTGAGCTTGGTTGATTGGTGTAAAAGCGTCAATACCGGTGTCACAGGTCAAGATTAAATTAGGGTGAAAAATTTCGATTTGGGCAGATAAAGACGAGGTAGATATTCCATGCGATTCATTTGCGCGGTTGGGAATGTAGTGGTGAACATTGCCGCCTAAATCACGGAGTGCAGATACAAGAAGAGCAGTTGATGTTTGTCCGTCTACATCAAAATCTCCCCAAACCAGAATCCTCTCGTTTAAGGAGAGGGCAATTTGAAGTCGTTCTGCGGCATGTTTTAGACCAGGAAGTTGGGAAGCTGGAGTAGGCTGATAAAAAACAGGGTTAAGAAAGCCCCGGGCTAAATCTATTGAGGTTAATCCCCGTCGGAACAGAGTTTGGGAGACGATTGAGGAATAACCGATTCCAGATTGAAAATTAGCAGGGATATCTAACAATTCAGGGAAAACCCATTTAATTTGAGAATTGCGCATAGGCATTTTATTACCATTTCCTAATTAATATTCAATTTCACCAACTTTATCTATATCAAACTGAACACTTGTCAAATCTTCATACTCGATTAACTGTGATTTTTCAAATGTACCTGCTGTTGTCCCACGATTGCAAAGAGATCTAAAAACACAATACTGGCAAGTAGTTTGATCATCAGTTAATTGAAATTCGGCTCTTTCGGAAATTGAATTATTAATTTTAATTAGTATTTGTTCCAAATCATTTTTTACTTTGGCATGTTTTTCACCTGAATAGGGGAAAAGCTCTTGGTGGTCTGAATCTAAAGGATACCAATAATGCATCTCAATAAATGCAGGCGAAATAGTATTATTGGGGAATAAATCATTTCCTGCTTGACTAAAAATAAAGGGATACAAATGGGTCTGAATTCTTTTGTCTAATTTTGATCTGGGAGACTTTTTTGCTGCTGTTTTCCAATCGATTATTAGGTATTGCTCAGGATTGATCTCTACTATGAGATCGTATTTTGCAATTAATTTATGATCGAGAAATGAGATACTAAGCAGCGATTCTGGGTAAAGATGATATTGGAGCAAGGATTCGCCATATGGTAAAAAATTATCCCACAAAGCTTGTAAATCGGGATCAGATATAGAATTTTTAAGCAAAACGGGGTCGACCCCTGAAAAGAATTGCTGACAAATCAAGTGGAATCTATTACCGAGCTGGGTTGATTTTTCAAAAATTTCAATAGGTTCTGAATAGGCAGCAGGTAAGGACAATCTATCAATAACTTTTAATTGAAAACGACGTGGACAATCTAAAAAGTCCTGCAGATTGCTTTGGTTTAACTGTAAGGGTTGATCAAGTTTTAACATCCGTTATCCTGTATTTAAAGGTGGAGGCTTCGGTTTATTTTTCAGATAATCAGATAGAGCCTGGAATGGTATTGCGGGAGTGGATTTACCGGACCGCCCATTATTCCAGGTAATAACCAGTTCTTGTCTTGCTCGGGTAATTGTTACGTACAACAATCTTAATCGCTCTCGCGCATAGTCCAGTCTTGATTGTATAGTTGCTTCTTTTTCGATATATTCTATTGAAGAGCCGTCAATAAGAGAGGTAAGCTGGGCTAGGGATTCGGCTGGCAAATTCAATTGATCACGAATAAACCATCGTTCAGAAATAAAATCATCGCCAGGGAGATTTGAAGGAAAATTATAGTTATTTGCAGATATTAGATAAACTCTGTCCCATTCAAGCCCCTTGGATTTGTGAGCTGTGGTTATGACAACTTTTCCTTTGTAATCATCAGGATTAAATTGGTTTTCCTCGTTGATAGAGAAGAAGCGTCGTTCATTCCTGGCCAATGACTTGAGTTCATCTAGCAGCGCAGGTAATTCCCAATCGGGATGTTGAGTAGAAAGTTGTTTTTGAAAAGCAGCTATTTTATGAGAAGTTGAAAGCTCTTCTGATGTATGAAAAAGATCTCCTGATAACGTGAGGATAAGCTGGTCAATGGGAAGAAGAGCTGCCTTCTGCCATTTGATAACAATTTCCTTAAAATCACAAAGCGTTGACAGCAAGTCTTCATCTCCAGCATCTAACGTGTTCATCCAATCACCAGAAGGGCTGGGCGAAAGGAAAAGTTCAGGTTTTTGAATTGTATTAATTAAATCCGAAATAGATTCAACCTTTGCCCAGGCATCTGGATTCGATTGCATCTCCCTTTTCCACACCCGATAAACGGAAGATAATTTCTTGGAAGAATTAGGATCAATTAAATAAGCCAGAATTATTACCAGAGAACCAGTAGTTTTTCTGGTAGCGAGGGTTGTATTTAAATACTCTACAGGTTCAATTTTATGTTTAGTTCTCAAATATGAAGCAATTTTTTTCCCTCTTTCATTACGAGGAGAGAGAATTGCGACTGTCTGATGAGGATGATGTTTTAACCAACTGTAAACGGAATCAGCAACCACTTGAATTTCTTTATCCGGTGTGAGTTCCTTATCAAAGAGATGAATGTGGTCCGGGAGATTTATTGGATTTGACTGAAGATCGTCATGGGGTGTTGGAACAATTTTATTAGGAAAAAGAGCATCGCGGACCTGTGATAGAGGATGATCTTTATTTGTCCAATCAACGAGGTAGTTTGCAAGATTGATGATTGCTTCAGTACTTCGACCCGAGTTGGGTAAAACGTGACTTTGGTCAGAAATTTCAATAAAATTTTGCAGTAATTTTGGATCCGCGGTTGTAAAGGACTCGTATATTGCCTGATTCGGATCGCCAACACGGACCCAATTTTGACTTCCTTTTGGTCCTGCAAGAAGAGATAATATCCTTTGCTGCATTAAACTGCTGTCTTGCGCCTCGTCCTCAAGGATAAAGGGCCAATTTGCCTGAAGTCGATTAAGCAGAGAAAAGTCTAACTGCAGTATTTTGTAAGCATGATTAATTAGATCATCAAAATCTACAGCCCCTCTATATTCGAGGCTTCGCTGATAAACTTTATAAATTTCTAATCCCATTTCAGCTAAAAGCAAATTCCTTTTGCTAGATTTAAGTTGAATAAGGATAGAATCGGGAGATTGCTGATAATTCTTAGCTGTACGAATATATTGATGTGCAATTTGCAATAATAAAGCGGGGATTTGTTTTTGATGTAGCGACGTTTTTTTCTTTTCGCTAAGATCGCGAATTAAGTACGAATCAATTGCGCCGGGATATTTTCTAAGCCAGTCATAAACCGCGTCAACTCTGATCCTGTCCGCCTCCCTTTCATCGATTATCTGAAATTTAGAATCAAGTCCAACAAGATCAGGCCGTTCTTTTACGATGTCATGAGCAAGACCGTGAAGGGTTCGAACACGATATCCAAGGGAAGGAAGAAGACCCATGTCCTGCAAAAACGAACTAATTCTCCGGGAAAAATTATTTACAGCCGAGTTGACCAGAGTAACTACAAGAATTTCCTGGTCGGCGGATATTATTCCACTATTGATTAATTCAGCAGCCAGCAAAGACAGTGTCCAGGTTTTCCCACTACCCGGTACAGCTGAGACACCCATAGTACCGCCGCGATAAGCGAGAATCTTCTTTTGAGCAGGGCGAGGAGAATAATGGTCAGTCATTTGTTATGCCTGGTTTTGACCAGCAGCATGAATTTGATTTAGAACCTTATTGAGAGATTTAATCAATAGGCCTTTCTGTTCAAATCCATGCTCGTCTGTATTAGTCAAACAGAAAAAAATGCCTTTTCTGCATCGGCGAATAAGGCCAGAGGATAATCGATTAAGACTTTCGCGATTAAGAGCAACTTCTTCAGTGTCCCTCCAGGGTCGTCCAATTTTCCAATCCCTGTTCAAGACATGGGGATTGGTCAGAGGCTGGAAGATTCTTTCGTACCATCCCCGGGATCCGACGTCTAACCAAAATTGGTAATAAGTGGGTGTATTGCTGAGTAAAAAAGTGTATGCAGGTGTTAGATACACTGCATCTTTGGGTCTATGTGTCCAGGATTTGGGATACTGGTTTGCTAGTATGCCTGTTTTAACCATACGATAGTATTCAGATCCAAGTTGAAGATTAGTGAATTCAAGGACATCTCCTGCTGAAAGACGGAATTTGCGGATTGAATCAATAATCTGTTCAGAAATTTGACCCATGTCAAAATTATTATGAAATCCATAACCTGGCTGAGATAGCAACTCTCCAAACAATCTGATTAGAAAATGGTCTAGAGGTTGAGGTGGTTGGTTTCTGTAATCGCGAAGCCAGTTTGCAAGAACCTGATAGCGATTCCCGGCAAAAAAAGTGATGCGGTCCTGAAGTTCCGGAGGGAAATTATCAAAATCGACTAGACGGTTTTCTTTTCTGGAAGTTTGAAAACAATGTTTTGCTAACAAGTACGATCTTGTAAGGTCAAAGTTACCCAAAAGTTGCATAAAAGCAAACGAGAGTTCGTGTATTGAGGGTTGAATATTCCAATCGGGATGTGCCAATGCAGAGAGAGTTAGCAAGCAGTGAGTGACCGGTTCTTCACGTAATGCCCGTGATGGACGATGAGAAGTTGATTTTATCTGATGTTTACCAAGTTCGGAAGATAATAAGAACCTCAAAGAATCGCTCAGAAATGGCGCCAGAACAACTATTTCGCCAGGAGACTTTCCGCTTTCAACAAGTTCCTTAATCTTGCTTGCTACCCAGGTGGCCATCTGGGGATAGTAGGAGTGAAAGTTAACTGAGATTGTATCCATGAGAGCCGGTTCTGAAATTATTATTGAGGGTGATTTTAACTCCAGAGAGGCGGACAACAAAGAGTTGAACTGGACCAGAGATGGAGACATTGTATAAGATTGAGAAAACCCAATCTTATTAGTACAGAGATCTGCCAATTTCATTCCCCCGGAAGGAGACGCGCCAAGGAAGCTCCTATAACCGGAGTCAAGGTCGTAGATTAGTAAAGAAGAGTCCAGGGTAGGAAGCATGTATTTGATGAAATCGTGAGATACCGGGACATCTTCTTCTACATTGTCATAGACCAGGTGTTTATACTGTTTTTTGAAATGATCTTTAACCTGCTGGTGGCTGATAAGATGATTAACGAAAAGCTCTACCTGTAAGGAATAATCCAATAAATTGTGGTGATAACAATAATCCCTGAAAAGCGCTGCAGCATTTTGTGCATCTTGGAAAATACTCAAATGGGCTGGATCTCCAATCCAGGATGATTGCAGGCGTTCTGAGATTTCAGTATGCGGAAATCCGTGTATAGCTGCTTTGTTGAGATTGTCTAAAATTTGGCTAAAAAGCCGATTTCTCTGGATGGTAACAGAAGAAAAATAGCCACCATCTGTGATCAGAGGAGTGATTAATTGGGAGATGAAGTATAAAGAGGATTCGAGGGTCAGAAAAGTCGGGAGCTTATTTGGATTAAAAAGACCATTTTCGGCTGTGATTAATGGCCAGTAAAGTTCGATAGTCCTCCGCGCAAGTCCTCCGAACGTGGCAATAACAGGCAAGCTGTTCCCTTGAAAGGCGATTGAGTTGATGGCTTCCTGGTATATCGCAGCTAGTGTTCTTTGCGGAAATAGCAGCAATATCCGGTTACCCGGGATGCCATTTCTAACCAGGAAATTCAAGCGTCCAACTCCTGCGGTAGATTTGCCCGTACCGGCAGGACCATAAAGAAACGACGAACTGCCTAAATCAGATTCTATTACCTTGATTTGTTTTCTGGATAAATCCATAAGTTATTTTGAGGAAGAACCTGGATATTTGGATATCTCAGACTTGAGTAAATCTAAATTACAAGATGAAAAATTTAATGACAAAATCATAAATTTTTTTATTTTACGAATTTCCAAATCGAAACTCTTGTTGCTGTGTGTTGATTGACCGCTTTTGATTTGGAAGGTGATATATAGAATTCCCAGGGTTAAATCAAGTAGAAACTCAAATGCTTCTTGATTAAACCAGGTGATTCCATTGTGATCATGGATATTTAAAAAGAATCGAATATCCTGGTTTGAAAACCAGACAGCTGATATGTCGTTGGGAGACAGACTGATACCATTTAATAGAGAAAGGAGGGGGGGGAAAACATCTGCACTGGCCATTAATAGGTTATTGTCTGAAGGGGTAAGGAGAAGATTTATAAAGGGTTGAGTTGACGAGAGACGAAAAATGTCAAGGAGCGATGAGCGAGGGATTATTTCAATAATTTCAGAAAATATTACCCAGAAAAGAAGAGCGTAAAGGACATGATCAGAAATATTGTTTTCAATGGCGTTGACTTTATAATAATTGTTAAGAGCTTCCAGTCTTGAAGAGATCAGTCTAGGATAATTTGTGGGAAAGTCAACGGTTTCTGGATAAAGCAGATTGAGGACAGCAGTAAACGTGGATAATCTTTGAGAAAAATGAACATCTAAATCAAACTTATCAACTTTTGCCTGGTCTTTGTTTTGAGAAAAGGCAATCAAAATGTTTGATAAAAACCCTGAAAAACAACTAGAAATCAGTTTGTCTAGAGCCTCGAGGAGAGGAGAAAGCCTTATTTCGTTGAGTTTTTCCTGGAGATTAAGCACACCGTTGCCCTGAAGAGATGAGTCAAGAAGAGAGAAATCGCCAACAGGATCAGTGACTTCCTTAAAATCAAGGAAAACCTGATATTGGTAAGCGCCTAGATCAATCCTTAAGCCTTTATTTTGAAAGTCGTCAATGGATCGGATATATTCTAAACCAGTGATGTGCTCACGAAACAGAATAAAACTAGAATCTGAGCTATTTAGGCCTAAGCCATCCCGTAAAGATACAGATTCGCCATTAATTTCCGTTGAGCGGAATATTGTTCCGTGAGTTGCAGCCCACTTATTGTGATAGAGGATTAATGCCGATTCTCCCTGCGCTTGGTTGGAGTGAGCAAAAACATCCTGGTTTATAGTACCGTCATTTAAAACGAAATCGTACATAACAAAATTAACTGCTTCTGCGAATAGATACCTTTTATGGAGGAGAGGAAAAACTTCACGACGATGGCGGTCAATAAGGTTTTGATTGGGCTGCTCGTTGTAATACGCTCGTTGATACTCCATGCCGTATTTTTCGGAATAGCCTTCAATTTGGCCATGGCCAAACATAGGCAAACCGGGAAGAGTAGCCATCATGATACACACGCCAAAATATTTTCCGTCTGATCCGAATTGAGAAATAGCGGAATCTTCATCTGGGTTGTTCATGAAATTTACGTAACGCTTAAGAATTTCAGGATCAAATTCTAGCGTATTTTTTATAAGATCTCTGTAGTTGGCATTATCTTCATTGCGGAACATATGCATAAATGCGCTGTTGTAAACTCTATGCATGCCTAGTGTCCTGACAAAATATCCTTCCATCATCCAGAATGCTTCGGCAAGCAAAAGCGTTTCCGGTGATTCCTCCGCAACCCGGTCTACTACTTTACGCCAGAATTCAACCTTCATCAATTTGTCGAATTGCGATTTAGTCATCCCGAAATCAGTTCTTGTTGAGATGGCTCCGCCGGTTCCAGGTTCAGGAAACCATAACCTTTGAAAATGTTTTTTAGCCAGCGTCATCGCAGCGTCAAAACGAATAATGGGAAATTTCCGAGCGACATACAGAATAGTTTGAATAACAGATTCGCGCACTTCCTGTTGAAGGAAATCTAGTTGAGCTGTGTCGTTCCAGGGCAACGCAGTTCCATCATTGCCGTGATAAATATAAATTGAGTTGCCGGTAAAGTTATCGACACGTTTAAAAACAACAGAAGCATCGGATTTGTCAAAATAATGATCTTCCAGGAAAATACCAACACGAGTATCGTCAGATAAATCAGGGCCATTAAAGGAATAAGAGGGAAAGGGGGGATTATCTGTACTTAAAAAACGCTCAGGATGTTCAATTACCCATTTTGACGAAATACCCATATGATTTGGAACCATATCGGCAGCGAGGCGAATATTAAAAGATCGAGCCCGAGAGGATAGATTTTCAAAAGCAGACTCACTTCCAAGCGCATCAGCGATTGTGTAATCGAAAATTGAGTATGCAGAAGGAACAGCATCAGGGTTGCCGCACATTTGTTTAATCTTTTGAGAGGCAGGACTCCGCTGCCAGATACCAATTAACCACAAACCCGTAATTCCCCATTCGGATAATATTTTTAGTTCCTGATCGGGAATCTGGTTAAGGTGGTGAATTTCCCTGTGGTACTTACTGGATAGCTGGTCCAACCACACAAAAGCGTTTTTTGCTAGCAGGATCACGCTGGGCATCCAATCCAGATCTTGACTGAAATGGACAATATCCGAATCAGTTTTATAAGATGCCAGCGAAAAATCCAACGGGTTTCCGGGTTTTCCGGGTCCTGCCCAGAAAGGTTTATGTTCCTCATTAATTCGATCGAGAGAACGGAGGAGCTCATTCAAGAAACCCTCTCCAAGAAGCGAACTCCAATTTTGCCGAATGTAATTGAGCTGACCTTGAATGGAATAGGGGTGGGCAGAGGAGGGGGCTCTGAGTAGGTCTAAAAGGGAAGTACCGGCAGAATAACAGTCTGGATGACCTGAGAAATTGTCTTCAATAGTAGATAAAAAAGACTTGTAAAGAGGTTCTGCGCGCAATTCTGGAGAGGTAAACAAACCGTCACCTGCCCGGATTGCAGGGTTCGAATCAGCTAAAAGGGTTAATAATATGGATTTATACAAGGCATGCCGCTTGGACTTGTTCTTTGAGGATGAAAATAAATAGTTGGTAATTATAGATTGGTCTTTATAAACTCCGGAACTGGGGAATAAATTTAGAAAGGCGGAGAGTATTTCATTAAAACCACTTGCGTTAAGCTGAGATAAAAGAATATTGTCTAAATTATCAAAAACAAGGGGAGAATAATCGCGCAGGTAGGACTCGATTATTTTGAGGTAAATTTGGCCAATTAGACCAATGGCGGATATCTCACCTGAAGAAAAAGGCGAAGGTGATTTATGGAATCTTGCAGTAAAGATTCGAGCATTATTAATGATTGGATAGTTAAAATCAGGAGAAAGATTTAGTTGGGAGAGAATCCGAGAGGTTAGGGGGTGGGAAATATGTTCCCGGGAGAGCGGCTGAGTAGGCATGAGCTTGATAAGGAAGTTCTAGATACTGTTAGTGATTAGTCTTGAAAAGGAATAGATCATACAAATGGAAAATTGCGCATAGGCAAAAAACCACCTTATATCTATAATTCCAAATTCCTTAATCCAAATAACTTCATTTCCGATTCGTTTTTTATCTTTTTCATTTTTATATCTTCAAATATAGTAAACTGAACAACTCTTATAAAACCTCCCTTTATTAATTCTATCAGTGCAAGAAACGAAATAACCACATCCGATCGCGAAAAGTCCTTTCCCAGCAATTCACGAAATGTCAATTCATCAGTGTCCTTAAAACGATCAGAAATTTGAGTAATTTTATCCTTTATAGTAATTTTCGGCCTTTCTACTACTACACTGATAGATTTCCTATCAATTTCGTTCTGGAATATACTGGTTGCCAGCTTAAAAAGATCACTAATGCCAAATCCTTCTAGATCCAATTGATCTTTAACTTCCAATTTGGGGGAGGTGAGTCGAATAAATGTCTGATAACCATGTTCTTTCCGGTCTGCCAGAAGATCAGCAATTTCTTTATATCGTTTGTAAGCAATTAACTGACGGGCTAATTCGTTCCCGATATCAACTTCTTCTCCGCCTGAAGTCTGGGTGGGTAGCAGCGCTTCAGATTTAATCTGAATAAGTTTGGCAGCAATAACTAAAAAAGCTGAGATTTCATCTGGAGGCATATCCTGCAATTTCTCTAAATGTTTCAGGTACTGATCTGTAACTTGAGAGAGAGAGAGAGTAGTGATGTCTAACTCTGCGCCTTCAATTAATTGAAGCAATAAATCAAGAGGTCCTTGATAAACGGGTGTGTTAATATTGTAGGTATTTACCTGATCAGTAGAAAATTTTAAGTCCATAACAACCATTATACTCGACATCCTGAAATGAAGGTTAATTTACGGTACAATAGGTAATTTGGAGCAACCCGTTGATTAGAAAATTGTTAATTATGCGAATAACCTATGACATAATAGATTCTATGTGATAAAAATAAGTAAAATTTAGTATTATCAATCTCAGATATTTTACTGGTATTTGGGAATTACAGGAGTGTATATGTTTGACGAACCGATAAATGTGACCGATGAAGCTTTTGAGAAAATTGTTGTAGATTCAGACTTGCCAGTTATTGTCGATTTTTGGGCTCCCTGGTGCGGCCCTTGTAAAATGGTTGCACCGACCCTGATAAAAATAGCTAAAGAATATACAGGACAATTAATCGTTGCCAAAGTTAACACCGACAATCATTCGGCATGGGCAAATAAATTTGGTGTTCAAGGGATTCCCACCATGTTGTTTATAGCAGGGGGAAAAGTCGTTCATCAGCAAGTAGGTGCCTTACCTGAGCCCATACTGCGGACAATATTAGATCAATTTTTAGAAGTAATTAATGAAGAGAAATAATTAGGATAAATCCTTAAAAAACCTCCCTTTCGGGAGTTTTTTATTTAAACAGGGTTTTCTAATTCACCAATGGGCAAAATGATCTCAAAAGTATTGCCATCTTCCCGAACATTCAGATTAATATTTCCCCCCAAAAATTGGGCAGTCCGTCTGGCGACGGCTAAACCTAACCCCATGCCTTCATAGCGCCGGGTCAAATAATTCTCCAGTTGTCTGAAATCCTCAAAAATTACTTCTCTTTTAGTTTTCGGAATCGGTATTGTCCAATCGTTTACGGTAATTGACAACTGATCATCCTGGATTTTTCCCACAACAACAACCTTACCGTTATCCATAGAGAACTTTGCGGCATTGGAGAGCAAATTTCTGAATAAAATTATCAGGCTTTCCCCATCATACTGCAGCTCCCTCACGTTGTCTGGAAAATCTACAACGAGATTAATATTTTTCTTTTGAAGATTAGGCTTCAACAAATCATAAGTCTGCAAAAACGCATCCCCAATAGGAATTGGATCCAAAAACGTAATCTCTTTCCCAAGCTGAAGGCGCGTAAAATCAGTTAATTCTTGAACAATCCGCATTAAATTACTAGTGTTTTCTTCCACGAGTAATAAATATTCTTTTGCCTTATCGGAATTTTCCTCCAACTCTTCCATCCCCAGGGCCAAATAACCAGCCAATAAATTCAAAGGGGTTCTGAGTTCATGGCTCACGAGAGCAATGAATGTGTTTTTTAATTCATCCAGTTCCCTGATCCTTTCAGATACATCCTGTATTTCAGAGTTATCTGTGGGGATAATTTTGTCTTCTTTGTTTTCCATAACATTTTGGTGTACTACTGCATTACTGTAAGGAATCCAAAACAATACTTAGGATTTGCCGCGGGTTTAATTCATCAGTCTGGATATATAAATCAGCATGGTTCTTGGCGTGTTCCAATCGGGCCACTTGTTTTTCAAAAATTCCCCGGTCCCAAGAAGTCCCTGTTCGCATAATGGAGATATCAAACGACACATCAAGATAAATCAGGAAATCCGGATCGCTCATTTGCTTCCACATATCTTTTACATAAGAATGCTCTTGAGCAATATGCCGGGCGTGATAGTTCTTCGACCTTAGAGCAGCTACAAGAGTGGATTTACCCGATGCGCAGGGACCTACAACGCCAATAATTGGTTTGTCAGAGGTCATTTTCCTAGCGGGTTGATTGGTAGCTGAACAGCCATACGGCGGATCATATCATTGCCGCCTGGGATTACTCTTAAAACTACAATACTGATATCATCACGCGGTCGCCCCCGATCAAGTTTCAGGGCATGGTTGATCAGGGAATCCGCGATTTTGTTTGGAGAGGGATTCACGTCTTCTAATTCCACTTTTAAACAGGTGCTGATGTCCATAGAATCACCAAAATATGAGCCAGCATACATAAGGCCATCTGTGAAAGCTACAACAGTTAAACCTGCTTCCAGAGGGATTTCAGAAATTATGGGTCGGGTATCGCGTCTTAATCCTAATGCATCAGATTCTTCCGAGAGCAGTTTAATTTGATTCCCATATGAAATAACCAAAGGAGCAGGATTATTCCTGGTGATTACAAGGGTACCAGTTTGTAAATCAGCGGAAAGAATATTTAAGGTGGCAGAAACCCGGCCTCCACGTTCAGTAAAAAGTGCATCAGATGCTGCTCTGGCTGCTGCACCATCCCGTACTCCATCAGCCAGGAATTGGATCACTTTTCTCACTACAAGACTTGAAACCCATTTGGCTCCTTTCCCAGAACTCTGCCCGTCTGCTAACACAACCGACATTCCGCCATTAGGTCTTTCAATTACTTCAGCAGTATCACCGCTAGAAGATGTGGCATATTTTTTGATCTTTGAAATCGCGATTTGGACTTCCATAATCAAATTTTACTTTATCATTCAAAAAATTGAAACCCTTGATTCCCAGCATAAACTTCTATCTCGGGGCTGCGATTTGGGGCAAGGTAACCCACAAGGAGAACTTGTTACTGCTAAAAATATTGCTGAATCAGGGGGAGAAATACGCTGGCAAGGCTTAAGAAAATTAAGAAACCTATAATATCTGTAATCGCGGTGACCAGCACTGATGAAGCAAGAGCCGGATCCTGCCCGACATATCCCAGGATCAACGGCGCGAGTGTCCCCACTATACTTGCCACAATCATATTTCCCAATAACGCAAGACCAAGAACAAGGCCAAGGTAGGGATTTGATTGCCAGAAACCGACACCTACCCCGACAATAATACCAATCACCGTTCCTAAGAATAAACCTACAGTAACTTGCCGGATTAAGATCGGCCAGACTCTTTTGGGCTCGACCTTACCAAGCGCCAAGGACCGGACAATCATAGCTACGTTCTGACTGGCTGCATTCCCACCCTGAGCCGCGACAACAGATTGAAAAAAAGCCAGCACTGCTACTTTGACAAAAAGATCTCCAAAATTACTAATTACCCAGGATCCGATTAAGGCGGTAACCGCATTTAAAAGCAGCCATGGCAACCGACCTTTAAGCTGCTGGAATAAATTACTTTCCGGTTCCAGGGCAGAATCTGAAACGCTTGCCAGGCGATAGATATCCTCAGTTGTCTCATCGGCCAGAACATCCAGGATATCATCATGAGAGATTACACCTACCAGGTGACCCATATTATTTAACACTGGCAGGGCAGACAAATCATAGTGCTTCATCACTCTAGCTGCCTCTTCCTGATCCTCCATCGCCTGGACACTTACAACATGAGTATTCATTATTTCTTTGATTTCCTGATCCGGCTTCGCACAAATCAACTCTCTTAGTCCCGTTACCCCCAGTAATTGTTTTTCATTATTGACTACAAACAGATAATACGGGATATCTGTTTCCAAACCAGTTGATCTCAAGTAATGAATTGCGGTATCCGCAGTATCACCAGGAGCCAATACCAAAAAATCGGTTGTCATTCTGCCACCCGCTGTTTCGTCAGCATAACGAAGCAAGGGCAGAACTTCTTCCGGTTCTTCCATTAAAAATATTGTCTTTCGAACTTCATGGCTGGAAAGGTCTCCCAACAAGTCAGCAGCCTCATCCGGATCCATGTCATCAATAATATCTGCCAGGAAGGGCAGGGGTATATTCCGGGCTGCAGTCAGGGTTTGCTGGTCATCTAACTCATCGAAGATATCCGCAATTTCGGGGATTTCCAGTTTTTGCAACAATTCTTTTTGTTTGGCCGGTTTTAGTTCATTAAATATCTTTGCCTGGTCCGCTGGATGTAACGATCGGATGAGTTCCAGGACAACGTGATAGTCTCCCTTTTCCAGGGATTCTTCGAGGGCGTGCAAAACAGATGGATCGGTAAGTTCGTATTTGCTCATTGCTTCAAGTCCCTCATTAAGGTAAAAACCGGCAGAACTATATCAATAGGATCGGCCAGGTTAACATATAAAAATTCGCAGATACTTAAGCTAACTTGACAAGAGAATTACCTCTATGCCTTGATCTCTGAGCCACGAGAAAGAGGACTCTATTTCTGCTGCTTTCCCAGAAATCTGGATATCCATCCATCCTTGTTCTGTAGTAACGTTTGCACGCAGGATATTCACTGTAAAAGAATACTGCCGCAATAAACGATTGATTACTGGCTCATCATGTAGATAGGAAGGAAAGACCAAGCGGACAGATTGGCTGCTCATATTGCCTCCTAGCTCCTAGCTCCAGCTCCTAAAATTACATTTTAACATGAAATATGAATTATCTGTCGGAATGAAATAACAAATAAATCACCGGCTTCAAGAGATGAAATCTAAACTGATTAATCTAGTTGGATTCACTTGCCAGTTGTCCGCAGCCTGCCTGGATATCAATCCCCCGACGTAAACGTATGGTGCAGGAAATACCCGCATTGGTCAGAATCTTCTGGAAGATAAGCGCGTTTTCCTCTTCTGCTGGTTTCCCATCATAATGAGCAACCGGATTCAACTGAATTATGTTGACATGAGCCAACATCCCTCCCACCAGGTTTGACAATTTCCGGGCCTGTTCCGCTGTATCGTTAACCCCATCAATCAACGCCCATTCAAATGTAATTCGGCGGTTAGTTTTTTGAATGTATTGGCGACAGACTGCCATCAACTCTGAAATAGGATACTTGCGATTTATCGGTACAATCGATGACCGTAACACATCATCAGCGGCATGCAAAGATATCGCCAAATTGATCTGTGTATTATCTTCCGTAAACCGTTTTATTCCGGGAACAAGACCCACTGTTGAAAGAGTAAAGCGTCTTGTGCCCATTCCAAATCCCTTGGGGTCATTCAAGATTCGCACAGCGTCCATAACTGGCTGGTAATTATGAAGAGGTTCCCCCATGCCCATGAATACCACATTAGTCAGTCTTTTTCCGTTTTTGCCAAGATCCGCAGCTGTTTTTATTACCTGTTCAACAATCTCTCCCCGGGATAAATTCCGGATAAAACCCATATTTCCTGTTGCGCAAAATTTACAACCCATGCCGCATCCAACCTGGCTGGATATACATACCGTATTACGACCCGTGTATCCCATGAGCACAGTTTCGATTGCAGCATTGTCCTTCAGCCGGTAAAGGGTTTTCCTGGTAGATCCATCATTGGATTGAAGCTCTTTTTCAGGATTTAATGCACCTAAATGAAAATGCTGGTCTAATTTATTTCTCAGAGGAAGAGAAAGAGTAGTAAACTCTTCGAAACTACTCCAATATTTCTGGAATATCCCTTGCCAGATTTGTTGTGTCCGGTATGCCGGTTCATTCCAACCCTGGACGACTTTACTCAGTTCTTCGTAATCCAGGTCAAAAAAATTAGCTCTCATGGTCGGTTACTTTCTCTATAATATTTAGGGCATTATCAGCTATTAAATCAGGTGGGGGATTCCAAGCTTCACCTGTGGATCTATCAGTTACCCCAGAGAGAACCAAACCTGTTCGCATCCCGATATTTTGAGCACCGGCAATATCGGTCTCTAGGCGATCACCAATCATGATAGCTTCTTCTGGTGAACAACCTGCTCGCTGTAAAGCAAGATTAAACATGTATGTTTTCGGCTTTCCTATTATTTCCGCTGATGTTCCAGATGCGTTTTCAATTGCTTTTATGATAACACCAGCACCAGGATCAATTCCCTCGGGTGTGGGTATTGTTCTATCCGGATTAGTTCCAATGAAAGGTATACCTTGATCAATCAACATCACGGCATGTTCAATTTTTCCAGAATTTAATCCCCGATCCAATCCAACTGCAACGGCTAGAATTTTTTCGTTCCGGGGATCCTCAACGTGAATGAAATTATGTTTCTGGAGCGCTTCTACGAGTCCCTGCTCACCGATAATATATACTGAACCTCCAGCCGGATATTTCATTGCCAAATAATCAGCCGTGGCTTCTGCGCTCGTAATCACCTGCTGCTCACCAAGTTTAACTCCATACTGATTCAACCGCCTAAGATAGTATTCCACCGTGCGTGTAGAATTGTTGGTGATACAGAAAGCAGACAGGTTATGTGCATTTATGCTGGTAAATAGCTCAGAAATATCTAGAATTGGATCAGGACCTCGCCACAGGACGCCATCCATATCCAGCAGGACTATTTTTAGGGCAACATATACTTTTTTTGACACAGGATATCAATTTTAGGATAGAAAAAAGCCCGGTTTTCTATCAAACCGGGCTGGGAGTTTTACTTCTTATTCTTGATCGTCTTTCTGGTCTTTTTTTACTGCTGCCAATATCGAATCTTTGCTCGGTTCAAGCACTTTATCCACGAGGCCGTACTCCACAGCATCCTGGGCCGTTAACCAATAATCGCGTTCAGTATCATCTTTTACTTTCTCTTCTGTCTGGCCAGTATGAAAAGCCAAAATGACATTTAGCTTTTTCCTTAATCTCATTATTTCATTGGCCTGGATCTCAATATCTGTAGCCTGGCCTTGTATTCCGCCAAGAGGCTGGTGCAAATGTATAGTCGCATGGGGCAGAGCAAAGCGCTGACCTGTTGTTCCTGCGGTCAACAGCACTGTGCCGAATGAAGCAGTCACGCCAACTGCTACAGTATTGATCGGATTAGTTATCATTTGCATGGTGTCATAAATAGCCAATCCAGCATATATCTGTCCTCCAGGAGAATTGATATACATCTCGATGGGCGATTCTGAGTCCTCGTTGCTTAGATAAAGCAATTGGGCAACAATCAGATTCGCGGTCTGGTCAGTGATTTGGGTTCCAACAAAAACAATTCTATTTTTTAATAGCAGTGAATATATATCATACGCTCTTTCCAATTGGCCGGACTTTTCTATCACCATCGGAATAAGTGCCTGGGGTTCTACCGTATGCATGATGCCTCCTTTAAATTCAGGCAAGACCACTAATCCTGCTCTTCTTTATCTTTATCTAATTCTGCTTCTTCACTCGAAACCTTCTTGCTGGGTTTTGCTGAGGGCGGTTCCACAATTTCTTCATCCGTGGAATCAACCGATCCATTTTCTTCCTCAATTTCATCTACTTCCTGTTTCAGAAAATCCGAAATATCCTCACCTTTGGCAACCGCTATCAGGAAATCCAGAGTTTTTCTAGTAATAATCTGTGAACTTATTCTATTTAACAGAGCAACTGATTCACCACTTTTCATATAATCTGTACGACCTGATTCGTCATCACCAAAATGGTTATTCAGAACCGACTGAAATTCTCCGGTTATTTCCTCGGGATTTATATCCAAATCTTCTACTTCTGAGATCTTGCCAATCAACAACCCTTGAATGATTCTCTTTTCCGCATTAGGCTTAATCTGTTCCCGAAGCCCTTCTTCTTCCATATCCTGAATGCCAAGATACATCTCTAAATCCATTCCCTGGGTTTTAAGTCTGGCTTCCAATTCACGAACTTCGCCCTCAATTTCACTATCAAGCATTTGAGGAGGAAATTTCACCTCGGCGTCTTCAAGGATAGCCTCTATAATTTGATTGATATAGGTATTTTCTTCTTCCACTTCCCGCTGTGCGTTTAATTCCTCCTGAATTTGGTCTTTAAGTTCTGCTACGGTCTCCAGTTCGCTGACAGTTTTTACAAACTCATCATCCAGCTCCGGGAGGACACGTTCGCGAATACCTTCAACTGAGACCATATAGAGAACTTCTTTTCCCCTGTAATCCTCGTCGACTGTTTCATCATCTGGGAACTCGTGGATCAACTCCAGGGAATCATCTGCAGAAACACCCAACAGTTGACGTGAGAAACCCGGGAAAGGCCATTCTTTTGTCGAATCTTCGTCTTTGGTTTTAATCATTACCGGTAAGGGTTGATTCTTCAGCAGAAAACCGTCCTTGTCTTCGGGATCACCTTCAGTTGGATAACAATCCAGGGAAGTATCCACTAGATTACCTTCCTCAGCCGGATGTTCTACAGTTTCTACTGACGCCTGCTGAGAGAGCATCCGCATAATCACTTCATCCACATCATCGCTTGAAATATCGCTATGTTCATATACTTTTCGGATCTCCCTATAATCTCCCAGAGTAACTTCAGGCTGCAACGGGATATTAAAGATAAAAGTTGGAGGTTCCAGGCTCTTAATTTCTTTTACCTGTCCAGGACCATACGGCTCCTGTTCTACTTCTTCTAGGATTTTGGGATAAATATCATCCAAAAATTGCTCAAGAGCTTGATCGATTATGGCGCCCTCGCCAAAGTGATTTACTATCAGTTGATAAGGCGCTTTACCTGGACGATAGCCAGGAATCTTTTTTCCTTTTGCCAACTCCTTTGCCGCCAGGTGTTTTGCTTTTTCAAAAGTCTCCTGGTCCGCTTCTACATTAACTTCCAGCTGATGTTCTTCTAGATAACTCTGCTCAATTTTCAATATAATCCTCACCTATTATTGTGGCATTAGAAAAGGGCCATAATCCATCAGGCCCATCGTCTTTGCCTTGTCTACTGATATGGGGAAGGTGGGGGTCGAACCCACACGCCTTAAAGGCACATGATCCTAAGTCATGCCTGTCTGCCAGTTCCAGCACTTCCCCAATACAATTGGCGTGAAAAAATTATAAGCCAGAGGTCCCCGGGCGTCAATAAATCTACTATAATAGTTTTGTTAATCACTAGAGATAAATATGTTGCGAATCCCAACATAAAGTTGTTCCATTTTTTGTACAATCACGAGCCCTTGCCAGTCTAATTTATGCGCCAAAAGTATACATTTGTCACATTGCAGAGGTCCATGTTCTGCATTATCTTTTTCCTCCCCTCACTTGCGATCAAATATTTATTATGCTACCCTCAAAAGTAGGATATTAACAGAATCAGTTATCTATTTAAGAAAATAATATGGTCAGCTTAGATAGCAGAAGTATTAAAATTATCCGCTCCCTCACTAATTCTAGCGGGGGCATTTCAACTAATAAGATTGCATCCTCCCTTAACATCACCCCAAAGATGGTCAGATATCGATTAGACAAAGTTTCAACCTGGCTAGATTCTCGCGGCGCGAGTCTACAGAAGGAACAGGGCAAAGGATGGATTAAAGGGACCGGGAATCATTTGCCCGCATAGAGAAAGAATTAGAAGAGGTGAGTGTCTATAAGATTATCCTTCCTCCTGAACAAAGACAGCAAATAAATATGAATCAGACATAAGAGTTGAATACAAGGAGAAACAAGCAAATGCAAAAAGCATATTGCTATTCGAATATTGAAAATCCAGCAAAGTAAAAGGAAACAAACATGTTATTAGTCGAAGAACGCAAGAATATTTTATCAATAAGCAAGAAATTATTGTCAGCCGGAGTCATTCATGATGGCCAGGGGAATCTGAGCTTCTATGACCGAAAAAACGGATTGGTTGCAATAACACCGAGTGCAGTCCCCTACACCCAGCGAGATGTAGAAGATATCTGTGTGGTTGACCTCAATAGCAATATCATTGAAGGTAAGTGGAAACCGTCCAGTGAAACTCCCTTACATCTTATCTATTATAATAATCGTAATGACGTAAACGCTGTTATTCACACCCATGCTCTCAAATCCACAGTATTTGGAATTATTGGCGATGAACCGATGCCGATGGTTCTAAATGAATCAGCGATGTGCTTGGGTGGGGAAGTACCAATTGCCCCCTACACTCGACCTGGAACAGAACTGCTCGCGGAGGTTACCTACAAATCAACAGGTCAAGGCTTCGCAGTGATTATGGCTCATCACGGCTTGTTAACTGTAGGAACGACTCTTGAAAATGCATATTTCGCAACTATTGCTGCTGAAGCGACTGCTGAAACTATCATCATGGCGAGATCAATGAACTCCTCAACCAGAGAACTCGGCAAAGAGGAAACAAAAATTTTGCGTGATATGTTCATGAACTATAAACCCAAAGAAAACCTTGACGAATAATTAGTGGCATTTTTTCGACTCAGTTCTGTGATATAACCAAGGTTCTGAAGATAGGGTATGATTGTTTCTTTAGAACCTTACCGCATTTAATATCAATCCAACATTAAAACTATTGGATATTTTCCTTTTTCGCAACTCCTGATTGATATCAAGCATAATTAGAAACTTACTGAAATAGTTTTGCCAGAAAACCATCAATGCACTATTTTAATACATCATTAAACCAATAACAATGGTTTAATTAACCCAATTCCCGGTGAACACCGCCAGTCCATTATTTTTATTTCCGGAGTCTGTTTATGTTTGATCACTTTAATATTCTTGCCCCAATATATGAACGTGTTATTAAAGCAAAACTTCCTGAAAGATTAGTCGAGTTTGTAGATATTACATCAGTTGAAAGAATGCTGGATGCGGGTGGAGGAACTGGAAGAGTTTCCCAATTCTTTTCTGACCAGGTAAGTCAAATTGTCATAGCTGACTTATCATTTCAAATGCTTGCCAAATCTCAATCAAAAAATGGTTTATACCCGGTTAATTCACATTCTGAGATACTGCCATTTCCAAACGAGTCTTTTGATCGGATTATTATGGTTGACTCCCTGCATCATGTTTGCGATCAATCCAAAACCGCCCGGGAATTATGGAGGGTGATTAAACCTGGCGGTAAGATCGTCATAGAAGAACCGGATATTCACAAACGATCAGTAAAACTGATTGCCCTGGCAGAAAAACTGTCATTAATGCGCAGTCATTTTCTTTCCGGGCAGGAAATCCAAGACCTATTCTCAGCCTTTCCTGCAGTTACGGAAATTCACAAAGAAGATCATTTTGTCTGGGTAGTCGTTGATAAAGGGCAGGGTAAAACCTGATTTTTCCTCTGCAAACATTTCGTATAGTATTATTGAGAAAATTCACCTTCAGCCCCAATTATCCGGAACATTTAGTAAAACAACGGGGAGAGAGGGGGGAGAAGGACATCAACAGAAAGATATAAGCTAAGGGGTGATAATTCCAAACGCCACGGGTAAGGGTTCCAGCAGTGAAAATTATCTCTGAGGTAAGTGCAATTCCCAGAGAAAGCATCCAAAACCAGGATTCAAAACGAATATACACAATAGAGAGATATCAGAAAAAACAACCTGCCCAGCAGAAAACTGTCCGTTTTTTATGTTACTGACGGGCGGATCGAGAGATTGATTCTCAACGTCCAAAGACTGATAAAGCAGATCCAAGCCCCAGAGCCCCAATTCCCAGAACACTGGTGATGATGGCATTGATGATAAAAATAGCCACCCAACCCAGAACCACTGTTACCAGTGTTTCGGTGGTATCCAGATCAAGAGCTTCCTGCACGCCGAAAAAGCCTGCAACCAGCGCCCAGATGCTTCCCCCAAAACTGAGAATAGCTCCCAAACAAGGGATGAATACCAAAAAGCTGAGAATCCTGGGACCGCTGGCGTAGCCAAGCACACGCAGCAATTCACCTGGTTCTGCTTCTCCTTTAAACATATTGGTTCCGATGAAATGGGTCACATATGCCCAGATATAGTAATTAGCAATACCCACCACAGCGCTGATGATCAGCGCCAGGATGGCAGCGCCGATATCTCCACCAAACATTCTTCCAATAAAGGAACCAATTCCGGCAGCAATGGATACAATAATCACCACCATCAAAGCTTCCTGGTTTAGGCTGGTATCTGCTTCGGCTTCCTTATAAAATTCCTTATCCAACAAAGCTGCTCTCATCACTCTATTAACCAAACTGTTCATTTTTCCTCCAGGTGCGAGATGAATAATTTTTTTAGTTTACTTCAGGAAGGGGTCAAGTGCAAGCAAACAGATTTGCTTAATCAAGAATTTGCCAATTTCTTATCTCTGCTGTTTTTCTGAGCTTTCGATCCGGGAACACAGCTATGGGCTGGCGAGCTTGCTCAAGCAGGGGAATATCTGCAAATGTATCTCCGAGAGCAATATCCAGTGTATTTGATCCAATAATGTTTTTCACTTCATCAAGTTTCTTTTCTCTTGTGGTTAAGGTTTCTGCCAGAGAGATTCCCTTTCCAGTAAGATATACCTGGGTCCCGATAGCAGTTATCCTTTCATTCCCTAATTTTTTAGCAAACATCAATACTGACGGTTCAAACGCAGCACTAACAATGATTATTTCAGCACCCTGGTTGTGATACTCCTTAAGCAGGGAAACCGGTCTTTCCCGCCGTTTTGGCCATAACTCACTTTCAACGACATAAGACATAATTGAATTAACCAACTCCTCATCAGGAGATTGGATCAGGTCCAATACTTTGCGCATTGTTCTATCAGCCCAGATATCAATTTCTTTCAACCCGGCTTTTACCTGCAAGTAAGATAATAAAACACTGTATTTAAACAACCTGGGGCGGAGCCAGGGCTGATTTTTTTCAGCCCAATTGGTAATCGCCATTATTGGAGATCCCGTTGTTAATGTACCATTGAGATCTGACGCAACAATCATTTTATACTCCTGTTATTTCGTATAGTATTACCCCCTCGATATCACTCTCGATAATAGAGCAGGGGACTGTGTTGAAAAATTGGTGGGCAAAATTCCTAAGTGAATCTGCGGTCAATCTGCGGAAAATATCTGATCAATCTTAACCATCCACTCACTGATGGAAATTCCCTGGGGGCATTTTTCTTCACATTCTCCGCATACCTCACATAAATTTGCCCGATTATTAACCGGCACCCAATTGTTATAATCATTCTTAGCATACTCGTGTTTATCATACATTATGCTGTCATTATAGATGTTGAGTATGCGAGGGATATCAACACCTTGCGGGCAGGGAACACAATATCCACACCGGGTGCATGGAATTAGAGCTAAATCTTCATACTTTTCCCGAACTCTGGCTACAGTATCCAATTCCGCTTCTAATAAACTGTGTGTTCCTGATTTATTTGCGCTCGTAACATTTTCAATTACGTGCTGCATTTCACTCATTCCGCTGAGGACAACAGAGACTTCGGGTTGATTCCACAACCACTGCAGCGCCCAACCTGCAGGAGTTCTCTGGGTCTCTGATTGCTCCCAAATATCCTGTACTTGTTGGGGGGGATTAATAAGACGACCACCGCGGATAGGTTCCATAACGACAACTGCCAAATCATTTTCAGCTGCATAATCCAGCCCTTTTTTACCTGCCTGGTAATCCACATCCATATAGTTATATTGGATCTGGCAGAACTCCCAGCCATCATAGGCATCAATGATAGTCTTAAAAACGGGGAATTCATCATGAAAGGAAAACCCTAGAAGCGAAATTCTTCCATCCTCCAGGGCTTTTTCAGCCCAAGTAAGAACGCCAAGTTGCTCCATCTTCTGCCAGCTTTTACCATCTAATGCATGCAAAAGGTAAAAATCAATCTGCTCCGTTTTCAACCGATCAAGCTGCTCATTTAAAAAAAGATCAAAGTCCTCTTTTTGCTTAACTTTCCAACAGGGAAGCTTGGTGGCAATCTTAACTTTATCCCGAAAGGCTCCCTGAAGCGTTCTCCCAACAAAACCTTCGCTCTGTCCGTTGTGATATGTATACGCTGTGTCTAAATAATTTACACCGTGATCAATGGCATAATAAAGCATTTCAGCAACAGGTTTTTCATCAATCCGCCCAGAATCTCCATCAATGACAGGAAAACGCATACATCCGAACCCTAAAGCGGAACCTTTCCAATCCATACTTCCAAATTGACGATATTCCATGTTCTTTTAGCTCCCTATTCTTCAAAAATTTCGTAATATCCTTTATCTAATTCATCATCACTTAAATGTGCGTACCGCTGGGTAACTTGAATATTCTTATGGCGGGCAAGTTTTTGAGCCAGCTTAATGTTCCCACCCGATCCCTGAAGAACTTCAGTAACAAAATAATGCCGGAACGAGTGGGGAGTGATGGTTCCGGAAGCATCATCACCCAAAGCCTCCCTGACTCTCTGATTTATGATATTCCTGCCTGTTGTCGTGCTGATGGGCTCAATTCTTTTACCAGCGCCAAGGTCATGCCTGGCAAATAAAGGCAGGGAGGTAAGTGCTTTGCCAAATGCGCCGTCATTTTCCGCCCTGGTATTCAAGTAATCTCTAAGAGCGTTCATTGCCCTGGTGGAAAACCGGACAATTGCTTCCTGATTTCCTTTTCCGATGATAACTGCTTTTCCTTCCTGCCAGTCGATATCTCCACGCCTCAAATTACAGGCTTCATGCACTCGTAGACCGGTGTCTGCCAGGGTGAGAATGAATGCCCGATCTCTTAGCAGCTGCAGACGCTGTCTTTTGTTTTCTGAGGGTATTTGCCCCATCGATTGCGCATAGTTTAATACTTTTAGAATATCTGCTTTCGGAAATTGGGGAAGACGCTGACCGACTCGCCGCGATCGTCGTTTTATTAACATCCGCATCCGTGGAAGATTAATGGCAGCCAAATTATCCGCAGCTAAAAATTCATAAAAACCAGCTGCAGCCGTAAGATATAGTTGTTCTGTATTGGGCGAGTAGGATTTTAGATCTGCTGCAAAATCAGCAATAAAATCCTCACTAAGAGAAGAAACTTCAATTTCTGCCGGATCATTGCCTTTCTTTATCCAGGAAGCTAAAAATGATTGCATCGCATTTGTATACGTCCGTGCAGTATTTGAGCTGCGCGATAAACGTATACTGTCGAGGTATTTCTGGACTGCTTCCAAGACTGAAAAAGTAGTATTGCGGGGCAAAAAGGGATCTCCTCGTCTAAATCCTTATGATTGCGATAATAGTACTTATCGCAATCATAAGGATTTTAACAGTATTTTTTAGTCAAGTCAAGCCCCTACTCTGAAGTCGTATCCATGAATTAGATGCTTATCAAAGATCATAAATATTTTCGTTTACTATCCCCGCCTCTCCGCCACCTATTGCTATAAAATCGGCATTCCAACCCTAATAATGATTGATAAATAGAACATATGTGCTATACTGCCTGTATGATCGACATCGAACGGTTAGAACTCCTAACCCGTCAAATGCATCTGGAACCCGCGGAGGACTGCTATGCAAACCCCTTACCTTCTCGAGGAAAAGAAGCAATTGCTGTCAAAATGGCTA
The DNA here is from genome assembly GCA_964532455.1 of uncultured Anaerolineales bacterium. GTDB lineage: Bacteria > Chloroflexota > Anaerolineae > Anaerolineales > UBA11858 > B10-G9. The sequence continues at coordinate 9,219 of CAZHHT010000014.1, read as the reverse complement.
TAATGCCAAATGGTCAAGCTATTCGTCTCTTAAAAACGCTGCTCAGCTCTTATTGTGAAAAAAACTGTGTTTATTGCCCTTTCCGTTCCCAACGAGACTTGCCTCGTGCAGCCTTCACCCCGGATGATTTTGCACGATTATTCCATTCTCTGTACCAATCTGGCTTTGTAGAAGGCATTTTCCTTAGTTCCAGCGTGTTTCATGGCGCTGTTAAGACCCAGGACCTTTTAATTGATACTGCCTCAATTCTTCGTAATCGATATCAGTTCCGCGGTTATTTACATCTTAAAATCATGCCTGGAGCCGAAAGAGACCAGATCCAGCAGGCTATGCTGCTGGCAGATCGACTGTCCGTGAATTTAGAGGCGCCTCACTCTGGTGCGCTGGCAATTTTGGCTCCCCAGAAAGATTTCCACTCAGATTTACTAAACCAGCTGCGATGGATTCAGGAAATCAGGACAGAGAAATCACCTGTTCATGCCTGGAAAGGATCATGGCCATCTTCCGCTACTCAATTTGTGGTAGGCGCTGCCGGTGAAACAGATCTAGAATTGCTGTCAACTACAGAAAACCTCTATAAACACACTAAGATTTCCCGAGCCTACTATTCAAGCTTTAATCCCATAGAGAGTACTCCTCTGGAAAATCTTTCTCCTTCCCCTCCCCGTCGGGAATTCCGCTTATATCAGGCTTCCTTTCTCCTTCGGGATTACGGCTTTTCTGTGGAAGATCTTGTCTACAATGAGTCTGGAAATCTTTCCCAGGAAATGGATCCAAAAGTAGCCTGGGCTGAACAGCACCTGCTTCACCAGCCGCTGGAAATTAATACAGCATCCCGTTCAAGACTACTCCGCATTCCTGGTATCGGTCCTGCTCGTGCAGACAGTATTCTCTCCCTTCGTCGTACGGACCCAATTAAATCTTTCAGTAAATTACGGAAAATGAATTTGATCACCCGGAAATCTTCACCCTATATCCTCATTAATGGAAAATCCCCCGCCTTTCAGCTCAATCTCTTTTAACCATCTGATTTCCTCCACCACCCTCCCAGTACCCAACCTGTCATTGGAAAAATCTTACTATCACACCCCTCCCCTCCTTTTATCCACGTGAGGTATATTTTACCGATTTAAAGGAGTTATTTTTATGTTTTATTTTTAACCCTAAAGATAAAGAACCTGAGTATAAATCTTCAGGTTCTTTATTTTTATTACAGCGTAGCATAATTAACGCAAATTCTTATTTTGGTATGTTTCTCTCCTTGGTTCCAGCCTGGAAATCATCCAGAAGTAGTTTAATGGTCCCTGGCTCTTTTTCCAGCCATACAAATCCTTCCCAATCCGGGATATACAACTCATCTTTTGGTACACGAGTGAATTGAATAGAATCTTCCTCTTTTTTGGCTGCCAGGCAAAGAAATTGGCTGATCTCTGCCAAATGCATATCTGTCAGCACATTGCCTTTATAAATACCGATTAACTCAGGAATTTTTGGAATCACAGAAAGACTGAATATTTGCTCAAACAAAGCTTTTAGAATGATCTCATGGCGATCAACCCGATCATAAACATTCCGCGGATTCCGATATCGGGCATATAACAATGCGTCATTTCCACCAAAAAAATACCCCCCGATAAGAACTTTAGGTTTTTTATTCTGATGGGATGAATAAACTGGAGAAGGATTGTAGATCTTTAGTCCACCAATAGCATCAATCACGTCGCGGAATATTCGCATATTAATCACGATATAATGATCAATTTCAAATCCCCAATTCTGTTGAAAAGTTGCCTGCATTAATCCCGCGCCATATCCCGGGCCGTCGTAGTAGCCCATTCCTTCGGTTCCAAATAAATAGGCTTGATTTAGTTTTCCGTGCGTTCTGCCGTTGTCTTCTTCCACATCAGGAATCTCTACCCAGAGATCCCGGGGGAATCCCATCACTGAAACTTCCTGATTCTGAAAATCTACCCTGAAGATCATGATTGTATCTGCCAATCCATAAAGGTAACCCACACTCCGGGTATCAGTGCCAATCACAAGGATGGTCATAACCTCATCAGGTCCATTGCAAATTCCACCCTGAGGTTCGGCAGCTTGCCCAGTTTGAACATCCAAAAATGGCAAAAGCAGACTGATGACGATGAGCCAAATTAGTATTATTTTTTTATTCATAGGCAGTTCCCAGGATCACTCAGAAAGCGCTGTGTTAATAAATCCTAGCAGCAAGATCAGCGGATCCGGATCCTGCGAAGGCTGCAGCAGCTCAAATCCGTGATTCTCAATATATCCATAATCTACCAGTTTGGCATCAGGAACCGCAGAACAGGTTTCCACTGATGCGTCATCTCTTAATCCATACAAGCAGTAGACAGGAATGGGTGGTTCATTCTGCAGTAACTCAAGAGCAGTTTTTTCAAAAGGCACAGACAATAATGAACCCGGTGATAATACAAATGCTCCCCGGCATTTACCCAATCCGCTCTGATTCAGCCAGGCACATCCATTAACTGCTCCATCCGCTCCAATCGACGCTCCGGCTGTCATGATTAGACTGCGGTCGACTCCTGTTAACCCGGCAGCTGTAGTTATCGCTGCCTGAATATCCAGCAACCATTCTGTCGGCAGATAATTTTGACAACCACCAGTACATTCGCGAAGGGTAAAGGTGAATACACCGATAGAAATACCAGAGGTATTTTCAGGAAACCAAACGGAAGATTTCCAGGAGATATTGTAATCCGGTGTCCGAACCAATTCAGATCTATTTTGAAGCCATAAAGCAATCTCAGTCCACTCTTCCTGGTCTCCCCTAGCCCAGTGCATTAATATCATCAATGGTGCCGGATTGGAGTCTGCGGGAAAATAAATTCCAGAAAGTACCTGTCCATCATCAGCAGTAAATTCTATCTCCAGGGGTGAAGAGTCCAATATCACAATTGGTGTTGTGGTTGGCGTACGTGTTATAGTTGGAGGAATAGTTGCTGTAGGCTCAGGAGTATCAGTGGCTGTTGCTGAAGGCGCTGGCGGTGTTTCACTTTGCACAGGTTGATCTATAACCTGATTGTTTATCAAACTGCAGGAGGATATGAAATAACTAAATAATAAAATGCTTATTTTAAAATATTCTCGGAGCATTAAAACCTCTATTTACCCTCATCTCAAAAGGTAACTATTGTCCAAATTATACTCTCCTGACTATAGTTTTACCTTTTCTCCAGCTATCATTTCCGATAGGAAAAATATATAATTAGACAATCCTTCCAATTGGGAGTATAATTTCTTGAGTCAGCTTACGGAAGCCGTAGCTGATATTATTTTGTCAGGTTCAACCACCACTATAGGAACACGAAGTAGTCCCAAACATATGAAAAGCCATCAGCGTTGGATTATTCCAATCCTCATCCTTCTTGCCATATCAATTTATATAAATCTCCCTAACCACCCTGGAATTCACCTCGGCAATTTTCACAAAGAGATAAAAACTCAATTGGGTTTGGATCTAGTAGGTGGTGTACAAGCATTACTCGAGGCGGATTTACCCGAAGATGCTGAGATCTCCCAAGAAAACATGCAAACAGCCCGTGGGATAATTGAAGAGCGGGTTAACGGGTTGGGAGTCAGCGAAGCCATAGTCCAAATCGCTGGAGACCGCCGTGTCCTGGTTGAGCTGCCGGGGGAGCAGGATCCTGAAAAAGCACTATCAACAATAAAGGAAACAGCACTCCTGGAATTTGTTGATTTTAGTAATGTTTCAGTTCAGGATGCATCCATTCTATCCAATACCAAAATTAAAACAGATTACCAAACTTCAGGTGATAACGAAGGCACCTCCACATCTGATCCAAACGATCCAGTGTTTCATACTGTGATTACCGGCGCATCGATCAAGCAGGTAGGTGTCACAATGGATGCGATCGGCAAACCCCGGGTCATTTTTGAACTAACCCCAGAAGGATCAATAATCTTCAGTGAATTTACTGCTGCCAACGTTGGAAATATGTTGGCGATTGTATTGGACAAAGAAGTGATATCTTCACCCCGGATAGATGAAGCAATTACTGGCGGACAAGGATCAATCAGCGGTAATTTTACAATTGAGAGCGCTAATAATTTAGCAATTCAGCTGCGATACGGATCCCTGCCTATTCCATTAAAAGTGGTTCAAACACAAACAATTGGACCAACGTTAGGAGAAGACTCACTGGATAAAAGCCTGTTCGCGGGGATCATGGGCATGGTTGTAGTGATGGTATTTATGGTTCTCTACTATCGTCTTCCAGGGTTAATTGCTGATCTTGCCTTGTTGATGTACGCCATGGTAACCTTCGCTGTCTACCGTTGGATTCCAGTAACCCTGACTCTTCCCGGCATCGCAGGATTTATTCTCAGTCTGGGTGTTGCAGTTGATGCAAATGTGTTAATTTTCGAAAGGATGAAAGAAGAATTACGCAAGGGCCGGAACATCCATCAGGCAATATCCCTCGGTTGGGAACGAGCCTGGCCCTCCATTCGGGATTCCAATTTATCAACATTAATTACTTCGGCGATCCTCTTCTGGTTCGGCAGCACTTTCGGCGCCAGCATCGTAAAAGGATTTTCGCTGACATTGGCAATCGGTGTTTTGGTCAGTTTGTTTACAGCTGTTACTGCAACACGGACATTCCTGCACCTTATGCTGAATAATATCAAAGTTGCGGATCGACCAGAGCTGTTTGGAGTGTAATGAGGAGTCCATGTTAAATATTGTAAAACACCGTTATCTATTTTTTTTAATTTCCCTAATCGTCATCCTGCCTGGCGTTGCAGCGCTGCTTGTTTGGGGTTTGCCAACCGGAATTGATTTCTCGGGGGGAAGTATGCTCGAAATCAAGTTTGAAAGCGCCCTGCCCTCTCCGGAAAAAGTGCTTGAAATCTTAACCGAGTTTGGTTTCCCCGACGCAAAAATTCAGACAGCTGGTGATGATAAGTTAATCATCAGAACAAAAACAATAAGCGAGGGTGCAGAGGCATCAATCTTAACGGAAATTGAATCCCGTTTTAATTCAAATGTTATCCTGGACCGATTTGAGAGTGTTGGGCCCTCAATTGGTAAAGAGGTTGCACAGCGAGCAGCCGGCGCAGTAGGTTTAGCCGCCCTGGGAATTCTGGCATATATCACTTATGCCTTCAGAGGAGTAGATCATGCCGTCCGCTACGGGGTGGCTGCCATCATAGCGATGCTCCATGACGTGATCGTGGTAGTAGGATTGGAGGCAATTCTGGGGCATTTCCTAACCTGGGAAGCAGACGCGTTATTCTTGACTGCACTTCTTACTGTAATTGGATTTTCAGTCCACGATTCCATTGTTGTTTTTGACCGTATCCGGGAAAATGAACGCCTCTATCGCAAGCTGGATTATGAAACACTTGTTAATCACTCTATAGTCCAGACGCTGGATCGTTCGATAAACACCCAATTGACTGTGATGCTTACTTTACTTGCCCTGGTTTTATTTGGAGGCAGCACAATTCGCCATTTTGTAGTAATCTTGCTAATTGGAGTCTTCTCCGGGACTTATTCATCCATCTTTAATGCAGCGCCGATCTTGGTAGTATGGGAGAATAAAGAGTGGAAGTCCTGGTTCAGAAGGACTCCGGCATAAGCTTTCCCTGGTTCCAAAAAACAAAGAAGTCCTTGACTGATAATAATCAGCAAGGACTTCTTTTAGTTCATTGATATTTTTACTTATTTCTGCATATCCAGGTATGGTGGTTCTTCAAAATTTTCATCATCGTTGAAGTTATTATCAATTGTTGCACTCCCGCTCACCTCAACGTTTTTTCCGATCAACTGCGTATTAAATGTTGGATTTGTTCCAGAAGTTCCCGAGAAATAAAGATCACCATCAGGTGCGTACACTGTGCCCAGATAAAAGGAAGTGCTGTTACCGGTTATACTAATCGTGTTTGAATTGCCGTTGGCCAGGTAGAACAAAATTCCAGCCATCGCAGGAGAAGGATCCGGGCTTTCTTCCGGAGCCCGGAGATCAACCGGAGAGACATTTCCATTGATCGTTACTCCACCAGTTAACAGGAAGATGGTTACGCCATCCCCTGATACATTACCCCCGTTAATTTTCAATCCTTGTAAATTGGTTATACAATACAACCCTGGATTTAAAGTTAAAGCACCCCCAGTCCAACTAATTTTGCCATAAATCCCGGGTTCAAGGGTTGCGTCACCGCTGTTCGGTACTGTCCTATTTGGCAGACTGGAGCAATCCGGTTCTTCTATAATTGTGGAGTGGTCCGGTAATGGGCTAGGAATATATTCGGGAGTAGGATTAATATTAGTCAAGGTGCCCGTTGAAGATCCTGCAAAACCCGCTCCACCATTATTAACAGTGACATTAAAGCTTGTTCCATTCCCGGTTAAACAAACGTTAGACCATACGCCACCTCCTGTCACTGTTGTAGTACTGCTTCCTGAAAAAACAACTCCATTACTGTTTCCAGAACAAGCGTCTTCATCTAGGGCAATGATAGCTTTTCCAAATGCTAGTGGTGCTGGTGGGTAAACCCGGACAACAGCTTCAACCTCATTTCTTAATGGACCATCATAAACCAGTTGGGCAAAATTAGTTTTGGTATCCCGGGTAATTTTGGTGGTGACATCAAAATGTTTATCCCTGTAGCTGCCCATATCAATAATTTCACAAGTTATGTTAACCCCATTTTTATCACTGAGATCATTATCGATAACATAATCGTTAGCTGCTGCCCGATTAATAGCCTCGTTTTCAGCTGACACCTGGGTATAGACCGTTCCGCTGGTTCCACAAATAAAGGCATTGTAATTAACATTATGAGTCCGCATATAATAGGCTGCTGCACTTCCTCCTGCCAGGGAAGCTGCATCGTCAGCGTTTTGAGCGTCTCTTCGGTCAGACAATAACATGCCGCCATCGAGTGCCAGATCAGCAAAACCCAACAAGGCAACCAGAACAATTGTCAAAAAAAACCAGTACCTGGCCCTCTTCTCCTCGATGTTTCGTGGTTTGATTTGAATTCTTCATAGATCTAACTATCCTAGATAGCTAACTAATAATAAACTAGGGACAGATTGGAGACAAAATCGAGTCTTCCACCTCAGTGGAAAGCTGAACATCCTGGGAACCAATTATTGCACCCAAGAAAGGCATGGTAACTGGTAATGAGTAATCCACCGTAACTCGAACTCCATTTCCCGGAGCAGCACATGCGGAACCACTTATATCCACCTGGACGTTTATAACACTAATATCAATTGGAACTTCTGAGGGATTTGATGGATCTACGTATGCAGCTACCACCCGGTCAGCCCCTGCGATTGAAAAAGCATTTAAGTCATCCTTTGGAGCAATCGCTCCATAAACTGCTCCCTCCTGGGCTGCATCACGGATGATGATATACGCAAAAAATGCTCGTCCGAGATCGAACACACCGGCAAGCAAGGAGAGCAAGAACACCAGAACAAGAGCAAATTCTGTTAAGCTCTGTCCTATTTCTGATTTTTTTATACTTGTGGTCAGTTTATTGTTTTTCATATTTAGGGTTTGTTATAAGTTTCGATTAAATTACAAGTTGTGCCATCTCCTGCGTTTTGGAAATTACCTACCAATACATGATCTCCAGTGCCGGTTGGCCCATCAAAAATAAATGTTGTAGTTGTGGTATCTAAGCTGGAAAATCCTTCGCCATATGAACGTAAATGAAGGTAATTTAATTTTGACGTGGAATTCAGGTCTGAATAACTTCATTCTAGGCTCTTTGATGCCTGTTGAGTATTCATCAATACCATTATCCGTTTTTCAAATATCATGAAATATAGAAAAAAATAAAGAGTGGTAAAATCTCAACGGAGATTGAAAATAAACGATCAAATGTTCTGCCGGGAGCGCTATTCAACTGAAACTCTCGTTAGTTCAAGATAGTACCCAAAGGATAAATACCTTCCCTATGAAGATCTTATTTGTTGCCGGAAGATGGGATCCCAGTGACCACAACCTGGCCAGCGGCATGTCTTATCAAATTTCTCAGGCCCTGATCCGAAAAGGTGCTGATGTTGAGATAGTGGGTCCTTTTCAATATGGGTTTTCACTCCCCGAGCGAGTTTTGATGAGGATACACCGGTATTTCTTCAAAACCAGACTCTTTAAATATCCCATCCATTATTTCTTTAAAAGTGCATATCATGTTAGCCGGGCCATCAATCAAGTGAATCCCGATTTGATCGTCACAAAGTATTCCGCGCCGTTAGCTCTCGTTAAAACGGATAAACCCTTATTATATTTGACCGATTCCTCTGTGAAATGGGTCAGGGCAAATTGGCCTATTCATGCCTATTTGACCTATCTGACCATGTCTGCCTGGGAATCCTGGGTAATTCGGCGGAGCGCGCGCATTGTCACCTACAGCGAAGCCAATGCCAAAGTGCTCCGTGAGCAGTATCGAGTCCCCGCCGGAAAGTTGGTAGTTTTACCGATCCCCGCCTCTATTCCGTCTAGCGTGATCATCGCGGATGTTGATGTGACTAAGGCTCTAAGTCCGGTGAAATTATTATTGGTCGGGAGGGAATATCACCGAAAAGGAGTGGATATTGCTATCAAGATTGTGGAGAAGCTCAACGCGCAAGGTGTCAAAGCGAAGCTACGGATCGTGGGCTTGGAGGGAACTGATACAACTTCCACCCGCTTCATGGGTCTATACAATAAAACCATCCCGGATGAACTCGAGGGTTATGTTGCCAATTATCAGTGGTCAAATTTCCTGCTGCACCCCGCTCGATTTGAAGCGGCAGGGATCGTGCCTGCTGAAGCAGCGGCTTTTGGCGTGCCCACATTGACGCATGACGCCGGCGGGTTAGCTACTACGGTTGCAGATGGCGTGTCGGGAGTGGTTTTCCCCAAGGACAGCCCCGCGGAGGTGTATGTCTCAAAAATTGTGGAATTGATCAATGACCCGGCGGCAATCCCGCAGCTGGTAAAAACCACAAAAACGCGTTATGAGCAGGAATTGAATTGGCTGGTTACAGGAGATCGGATTTATCAAATCGCTGAGGAAATCATTGGGGGATAACAGCCTGGCATCCAGCGAATAGAGAGGGAAAGGTATCTCACTACCAGAAACATCTTGTATCTTCTATAGTTCATATCCCAGACCATCCAAACTGGATCCGATTATTTCACGTAATATCTC
>CAZHHT010000013.1:0-42396 GCA_964532455.1 uncultured Anaerolineales bacterium | reverse complement strand
GAATTCCCCCCAGGAATTGAGGATTTCTCCTTCCTGTGAAAGATGAATGACCCGGTGGTTACCTGTATCAAGTACAAAAAGAGTCCCGTCAGGGGCCGCTTCCACGTTGCGGGGAGAGAGCAGGTCCAGTTGATCGAGGTTTATGTCTGCAGCTAGAGTAAGTTCTTTTCCTTCATACGGGTCTGCTATGATATCCACGAATTCCATGGCAGGAGAACCATAATTCCAGACTCGAGCGGCGATATCCTTTCGAACGTAAAGCTTCATCTGATCTGCTGGACTCCAGTTGGCTAAAGTAATTGTTTTATTGGTTGCCTCAGCATATTTCTGGTAATCTCGCAAAAGCCAGATTCGGAAGATTCCTTCCCGTAGAGCTGGGTCTGTCAGCGCATTGCCTATTCGTTCCCAGGTTAAGTCGTAATAGTCCTGGTTGGGCCAGACGATCCGGTTATAAGTAAATTCATAGTAAGCGCTGCCTACTACCGGTTCCAGTTTAGCGTAGTTGTTATTACCTACCAGGATTACCGGTGCATTTCGTAAATCTCGAGTGGGGTTTTCCGCATAGTAGCGCTGGTTATCATAATTCCTGAGGTACCACCAGTAAGGATAGGTGGTTTCGTTATCAAAAGCGACTTCCATCGCTAGACCATCGCTGGTCCGGTAGGAAAGTTCTTCGATCTGAGCCAGTGCTTCCTTGACGCCTCGTCCCCCGTGGGCGTAAACCAGGTATTCTGTGGGGTCATCATAGTTGATAAAGGCGGCTTGGACAGCAGTATGGGTGGTCAGCACAACCAGGACAAGGCTCAGGGATAAGACAATTGATATCCAGACCTGGTTTAGTTTCCAGGATTTAACCAGGGACCAGAGCAAGTATCCGCTGATCATGGTGATTAGGAAGGAGGTTAAGAAATTTCCAGAAGCTCTCAGTTGGAACATTTCCTGACCCTGAAAGGGAGGATTGGAAGAAAGCAGAGATCCGAGTGCTCCGGTAAATCCAGTCAGGAAAACCAGGGTAAGCAGGGTGACCACCCAACCCTTGTTTTCCGAGAAGGATTTCCAATCGAAGCTGGCCATTAATTTCTGGAATCCCCAGGCCGAGAGCAGAATCAGCGGGAAGGCGATATGAACTGTCAACCAGGGCATTTTTTCTCCTGCGAGGGGATAGGCGATCAAACTAGTAAGGGACCAAAAAGCCAGTAAAGCGAAAACGGGCACCTTTTGATCGATTTCTTGAGAGTTTTTTTCATCAAGTTCAGTAGGATGATGGAATAATCGTTTTATCCCTACACCAACAACTGTTGCTAATCCCCCCAAGGCGGGCAGATACTCATATATTGGAATTTGGATCAGCCAGTAGTAATACCAGGGCTGGCTTCCGCGTTCAACTACCTGTTGTTCTAGCCAATATCCCAGGGATCCCACCAACCCGGTGAAAAAACCCGTTCCATTGGTAAAAACTGTTGTGTAAAGAACAGTAAAAGGAATATAAAATATGGCCGCATTGATTAGCCATTCTTTACGATTCCATAACAATCCTATTGTGACAGATACAACCGCCAATATCAGGATAATTACACCGGTTTTTACCATTCCTGGAGTGGAATAATCAAGAGAGTTCATTCCCAGGATTTTAGCTGGAAATGGTGCCAGTTGAGGAAGAACCAGTGTTCCCAGCACCAGAAAGGCGCTGAAGGAAGGCAGCTGTTTAAGTTCTTTCCAGGCAAATCCTCGAATAGAACAGTAAAGAGCCCCCAATAAGAAGACCCCGACCAGTCCCAAGGGAATGGCTATCATTGGATCCATGCCTGCCGGCTGCTGATCCGGTATTGGAAATTCCGGTGTTATCCTTTGAACAACAAAACTGATACTGAGGAATAATCCCGCCAGGATTAATCCGATCTGGAAAGGTTTTCGAAATGCAGGTTTTTCCCATTCCCGTTTTGATAGATCAGATATAAAGACCAGCCCAAGGAAGATCATAGCCTGGGCTGTGTAAATAAAGGCGGTTTCCTTGGTAGTGAAATGCAGTACGGTAGCTGCTGTTAACCAGTATAAAAAACGTGGGGAACTGGTTTCCAGGTAGCGCAGTATAGCCCAGAGTGTCACTACACCAAAAAGAGCAGAGAAGGATTCATTCCGGACATAACGGCTGTAATAGAGCATAAAAGGAGAGATCAAAAACATCAGGGCTGCTGCGAGGGTCCCCCAGCTGCCGAGATACCGGCGGTATTTCCAAAGAAACAGGATAGTTACCACACTGGTGATTGCAGCCGGGACCCGGGTTGTATAATCACTGTCTCCCAGGAGAAAATAAATCAGGGCAAGAAAATGGAACTGGAAAGGACCATGGGTGATGGGATCATGGCTGTAGCCCATTCCCCTAAATAGCCTCCAGGCGTAATACACATGCGAAGTTTCATCATGACTGATCACCCGTGCACCCAGATCGTAAAACCGGGAGATGACAGCGAGCAGTAGGATGATGCCAAAGATGATGATTTCCCAGGAGATTTTTACATTGGATAAGGTAGTTGTATCTAGCCAGGATTTTTTATTTTGATCGGCACTGTTTTCCATATTTATCCCTTTTTATTTTAGGTACCTTTCAATTCAGTGATCTCTTTTTTAGTCAGTTCTCGCCATTCACCCGGTTTTAGTTCGCCCAGATTTAAACTGGCAATCCTGACCCGGATTAACCGTTTGACGGGTAGGCCAGAAGCGTCTCCCATGCGGTGGATCTGGCGGTTCTTTCCCTCCTTAAGTATAACGCCAAGCCAGGTTCCGTCTTTATCATGTTTTTCAACCCATACTTCAGCAGGCAACGTACGGATGTTATCTTCTAGTTTTACTCCTTTTTTCCAGGCATTAATCTGCTCTTTTGAAGGTTTCCTGGTGACAAGAACACGGTATTCCTTCTCATGTTCATAACGAGGGTGGGTGAGGAAATTAGTAAGCTCCCCATCATTTGTCATCAAAACCAAGCCTTCACTGGTGAAGTCTAGGCGGCCGACGGGATACAACCGCTCCGGCAGGTTGATTAATGACCTGACGGTAGGGCGGCTGTCCGGAGAAATAACGGTTGAGAGGACCCCTTTTGGTTTGTGAAGAATGATATAATGCTGTTGTTCCGGGGAAGGAATAAGTTTCCCGTCTACTGAAATTTTATCCTCGTTTGGATCGGCTTTCATACCCAGGGATGCTGTTAAACCGTTTACTTTCACCCGTTGTTCTTCTATCAGGATTTCGCAGCTTCGGCGGGATCCATATCCGGCTTGAGCGAGGACTTTTTGAATTCTAGTTTTCATACTCACAGGTGCTGTGCAGCGGGATGGAATATAGGAAAGTTAGTGGATGCTCCCCTCAGCCTTTTAGTACTTTTGGATCGGTGGATTCCTGATGTTCTTCAAATTCAAGGGGAGGAAGTTCTTCATAGGAAGCCAAACCAAAATATTTCAGGAACTCTGTTGTTGTGCTGTAAAGAATAGGACGTCCTGGACCTTCTGTCCGACCGACATCATCAATCAATCCTTTGCTTAATAATGTCCGCAATACACTATCGCTGTTTACTCCCCGGATGGAGTCGATTTGGGGTCTTGTAATTGGCTGTTGATAAGCAACGATAGACAGTGTTTCCAGCGCTGCCTGACTGAGTGTGCTGGTAGTCTCCAATTCCAGGAGACCTTCGATGATATGTGCCGCCTCTGGTGCGGATGTGATTTGCACTTTTCCATTATGATGCTGGAGGCGGATACCCCGATCAGCGTAGAGTCTATCAAGTTCTTCGAATGCGATTTTTACGACTCGGGGAGTTACCTCCAGCAGGGTCCCAATTTGCTTAGCGTTGATAGGTTCTGGAGATACAAAAAGGATTGCTTCCACCAAAGCAGTAAGGTCGAGAGGTTGTTTCTGGCCCGAATCTGAGAATTTTTCTTCTGTCATGCTATAATCTGGAATAATAATGGATAAGGAGGGTTTTTAACCCTTTTCATTGTGCTAATAAGATACAGATTTCTATCATGAGATTATACCATTTTATTAAAGTCGTACTTGCAGCCTGTATTCTTCTCCTTGCTGGATCAGCCTGCTCCTCTTCTCCTTCGCTACCTACTCCGCAGGAAGAAATTTCTGTCCAGATAGAAGTGGATGGACGATTCCTGACTGCCTCAGTTCCAGCTGGAAGCACAGTGGGTACGGCTCTAGAATCGGCTGGAATCACGTTGACAGGGAAAGACCGTGTGGAGCCTGCGGGAGTTGTTTTGCTTACTGATGATGCTGTGATCCAGGTGATCCGTGTAGAAGAAATTATCGAAACCGAGCAGGTAGTTATCCCGTTTCAGGTAATCCGCCAACCTACGGAAAACTTACCCGCAGGGCAAGAAAAGTTGCTGCAGGCAGGCAAGAATGGACTTAAAGAAGTTGCTTACGTGCGAGTCTTTGAAGACGGACAGGAAGTTTCCTTTGGGGAAATTAACAGCCTGGGGCTACATGAAGCGGTGGATGAAATAATCCTGGTTGGAGTTCAGTCCTCGATTGCCCCGATTTCCCTTCCCAGCCCCCTGGTATATATATCCAATGGAAATGCCTGGATGATGGATCAGTCAACTGCGAATCGATTCCTGATAGTCTCAACCGGAGACCTGGATGGCAGGATTTTCCGTCTATCCAGGGATGGAAATTGGCTTCTGTTTTCCCGAACTGAAGAGGATGAAGACCTCATAAACTCTCTTTGGGCAGTTGAAATTGACTCTTATGAAGATACCCTTGTAGAGCTGGACACAGAAAATGTGATCTATTTTGCAGATTGGGTACCAGGAACAGAACAGATATTTGCTTATTCGTCAGTGGAACCTAGGATTTCTGCTCCCGGCTGGCAGGCGAATAACGATTTAATTGTAAAGAGATTCAGCGAAAGCGGTTGGACCTCAACAGTTGATATCCTGCAGGATACCAATTACGGCGGTGTATACGGCTGGTGGGGAACAGATTTTCAATACTCCCCTGAGGGGGATTTCCTTGCCTTCGCGAGTCCGGACCAGGTTGGGATCATAACCATCACGGAAGATCAGGAAAAAATGATACTTCTGGAGATTATTCCCTATAAAACCCAGGGCGATTGGGCCTGGATGCCCGGTATCGGGATAGGACCACTTGGCAATGTGATTTATTCAGTGGATCATGTTGCCCAGGAAGGCAACCTGTCCGTTGAGGAATCCCCTGTCTTTGATTTGGTGGCGATTCCTCTAACTGGCGGAGATGCGAGACGGATCGTTCATGATGTTGGTATGTTTGCCTATCCTTTGCCCTCCCCGGTTTGGGCAAAACCCTCCGGAGAAGCCTCATACCAGGTAGCCTATTTGCAGGCAGTGTTCCCGGAACGGAGCGCGACCAGTAATTACCGGGTGGCATTGATGGATCGGGATGGATCCAATCAGCATTTGATTTTCCCTGCTTTGGATGAGCCCGGACTGCAGCCTTCACAAGGATGGGGAGCCTGGTCACCAGAGGAATTTGAAATTGGAACTGATTATCCGTTAGCTGTGATCTATGAGGGAAATATCTGGATTCTCAACCCGGGAACCGGTGATTGCTGGCAGGTAACGGGAGACGGGCGAGTGCAAGGATTGGATTGGTAAGAAAGGAGAAAATATGAGGATTATTGTTACAGGAGCAGCAGGATTCTTGGGATCTCATTTATGCGAACGATTGTTGAAGGAAGGTCACGAAGTCATCGGGATGGATAACTTCGTCACCGGAAGACCTGAAAACTTGGCTCATTTGGGGAACCAGGAGCGCTTCACATTCATCGAACACGATGTTTCAAATTTTATTGAGGTCCCGGATGGCGGCGTGGATGCGGTAATGCATTTTGCTTCGCCAGCCTCTCCTAACCCAAACTCTCCCTATGGATATGTAAATCTACCCATTCAAACCATGAAAGCAGGAGCGCTGGGGACATTAAATTCTCTCGGTGTAGCTCGAGCCTACAGCGCCAAATTTTTGCTGGCATCAACTAGTGAAATTTATGGGGATCCGCAAATTCATCCCCAACCCGAAACATATTGGGGTCATGTGAATCCAATCGGAGAGCGTTCGGTATATGATGAGGCAAAACGTTTTGCAGAAGCATTAACGCTGGCCTACCATCGTTATCATGGGATTGATACCAGGATTGTCCGCATATTTAATACCTATGGTCCCCGTATGCGCCTGGATGACGGTCGTGCTGTTCCTAATTTCATTAAACAGGCGCTGAATGGACAGCCGCTTACCATTTATGGTGATGGATCTCAAACACGGAGTTTTTGTTACGTAGATGACTTAATGGAAGGGATTTACCGCTTACTGCTCTCTGATGAACACCTGCCTGTAAATCTCGGTAATACGGATGAAAAGACAATTCTAGAGCTGGCCGAAATCGTTAACACTTTATTCGAAAACAAGAGTGGATTGACTTTCCTGCCTGATAAACGGGGCGAGGGTGATCCGCAGCGCAGGCGTCCTGACATCAGCCGGGCACAAAAGATTCTAAATTGGGAACCAACTATTGACCTCGAAGAAGGATTAAAGATAACCCTACCTTACTTCCAGGAAAATATCTAATCACCCATGAAACTTAAAAGCATATTGAATAATCCCCAGGAGCGGGAAAGATTCCTGAAATTCAGTGCTGTGGGTGCGTTTGGTGCCCTGGTCGATTTCGGCACCTTCCATTTGCTGATGAGTCTGCTCGGGATCTTGCCTGTATTGTCCCAGGTATTTTCCTTTACAGCAGCAATTATCAGCAATTTTATCTGGAATCGGTTCTGGACTTATCCTGATTCCAGATCCAAATCAATAGCTCACCAGCTGGTCACTTTTTTTGTAGTAAATATCATCGGTTTGGGAATTAGAACACCGATCTTCACCGGGCTGGAAGACCCGTTTCGAAGATTGTTTTTACAGGTCCAGTTCCTGCCAATTGGTTTCGTGACCGCAGACCGGTTGGGCTATACATTTGCTCTTGGAGTCGCAGTTGTGGTAGTGATGTTCTGGAACTTCTTTATTAATCGAGTCTGGACCTATAACGACGTGGAGTGAGTGGTTTATCCCCTAGATACAGTAGACCTCCGAGGTCGTCACGACCTCGGAGGTCTATTTTTTTTTAGATAAACCTGTAATTTGAGTATAATGAGTGCAGAAAACAGAGATTAAGGAAAGCCTATGGATGAGAAAGAGAATAATTCCAGCCCAGAAGAACCTGAGCTCATAACAAAAGTAGGTTCGCTTCAGGAATTGCTTGAGCGCGCATCAGGTGTGCGGGCTCTTGTTGATTATGACCTGGAAGATGCCGGTTTAGCGGAAAACATCCCTTTCCCGTTTTTGGCTTTGGTAGGACAACAGCAGATGAAGCTGTCTTTGCTGCTCTCTCTGTTGAATCCCAACCTGGGGGGTGTGCTGCTGATTGGCCCGCGGGGAACCGGCAAATCGACCGCAGTGCGCAGCCTGGTGGATTTACTTCCCGAAGTAAAAAGAAGTATGTGTTATTACGGCTGCATGGAAGCAGATGTTGAAGCTGGTGGGATGGATGCAGTCTGCCCTGATTGTGCCCAAAAATATGGTCAGGGTGATCCTTTAACAAGGTTTGAGAAAGTAAGCCTGGTGGAACTGCCGCTCAACGCCACTCTGGAAGATGTGGTTGGCGGATTGGATCCCAGGGCGAAAGCCAATTCCCGGCTGCAGCTGAAACGGGGCATATTATCCCGGGCAGACCGTAACTTGCTTTATGTAGATGAAGTAAATTTGCTCACAGACCAGATCGTAGATGCCATTCTGGATGCCGCAGCTCAGGGACAATATACTGTCCGGCGGGGGGCGATGTCGGCTACCTACCGATCCAATTTTTCCCTGATTGGGTCAATGAATCCCGAGGAGGGGTATTTGCGCCCCCAGATCATGGATCGTTTTGGTTTGAGGGTGGTTGTAAAAGGATTGGAGACAAAAGAAGACCGCCTAGAAGCCTATCAGCGGACCCGGGCTTACAAGGAAAACAGTCGGGCATATGCTGCCCAGTATGCACCTTCTACCCGGTTGTTCAGGGAGGAAATCCAAGCCAGCCGGGAAAAAATGAAGGACGTTGAACTTCCGGATAAGATCGCCCAAACCGGGTTGGAATTAATTGAAAATCTAGAGCTGGACTCTCTCCGGGCAGAGATCACATTGTTTGAAGCTGCCAGAGCCCATGCCGCAGCAGATGCCCGGCTCCAGGTCAACCTGGAAGATATTCGTGTTGTAGCTCCCATGGCGCTTCGCCTGCGGCGGTCCAGTTTTATTGATCAATATCTCGCCGATCAGAGTACAGAAACCGAACTGCTCGAAAAAGCCATAAACGAACTTATTCCCGCTGAGGATTCTAAAAAGGATTAACCAGAGATGGGAAATTTATCAGTCATCGGGGGGAAAGTTAAGGGTTTTAACCTGCTGTCTGTTCCTGGCGGGGGGACCAGGCCGATCATGTCCAAGGTCAAAGCAGCCATATTTAATATCGTCTCGCCTTATGTTTTAGAGTCTACCTGGTTGGATTTATTTGCCGGTACAGGAAGTGTGGGAATTGAGGCGCTCAGCAGAGGGGCGGCTTTTACCAGATTTATCGACAATCATAAAGGTGCGATAAAAACGATTAACGCTAATCTGGAACACACGGGATTGGCAGATCAGGCAGAAGTCTGGCAAAGAAATGCTTTATCAGCCCTGAATGGTGTAGCTGACCGCAAATTCGATTTTGTGTATATTGCTCCCCCGCAGTTTAAGAACATCTGGTCAAAAACTCTGCAAGTCATTGATCAAAACCCCGATTGGCTGTTGGATGACAGCTGGATAATCGTTCAGATCGACAAAGTAGAATACGAAGAGCAAATACTCGAAAACCTGAAGCTTTTCAACCGCCGGATTTACGGAAGTACAGAATTGATCTTTTATATGATGGCGGATGAAGTTGATGCAGAGCAGGAAGATTCTGATAAATGATATTTCTGATAAAGAATTATTTATCAGGAGACGAGATACTGGAAGGATGCCGTTCCCATTAATATTAATCACCAAGATGAACTTCTAGTTTTCCCCCCTGGTTGTATCGATAGTGAGCAGAAAAGGGAGGATCACCCTGCGATTGATCAATCACCCTGGTAAGCAGAATCGGCAGATCTTCAACCAGGTCTTTGGATTGAATCTCGTTGAATGGCACCCATTCCAGTTCACCTTCCTCGGAAGCTAATGGGGTCCCCTTAGAGCAGAACCCTTTTATAACATAGAGACCAATCCCGATACCTTCCCCTGCGTCCACTGTGACTGTTCCGCACAACCAGAGTGCTTCTGGATTTAACCCTGTTTCCTCCAGTATTTCCCGCCTTGCGGCGGTGGTTACATCTTCACCCCGTTCAATGTGCCCGCCAACACCGTTATACCGATTGGGCCAGATACGTTTATGGGGGGCTCCCTTTACTAATAAAACTGATTCCCCGCGAGTGATAAAGATCAGCGTACGGGGAATCAGCATATAACGGTCTTTTTTTACACCTTGATCGGAGGCCGGCATGTTAATCTGCGAGATCTGAGGTGTCTTCCTGTTTTCCTCTGTTCAGCAAGTAATCCTCCAGGTTGGTTTCAATGACCACCTTGCGGATATGCTGTTCTATGTATTGTCGGGTATCAGCCACGCCGAGTCTGTCAAAAAGATCCCGGAACTGAATTTCCCAGGCAGCAGTGATCTTTGCCAACTGGTCTGTAGAAATTCCCCAAATCTTTTTCTTGAATTCACCCAAAGCCCGTTTCCGGGTCTTGTAGTAAAACTGCTCGTCTGTTTGTCCGGATTTGCGCTCATGAGCGTGGTTTTTATCCAGGTAAGCATAGATTTCACTCTTAAGATCCTTAGGCAGCTCATCGTAGAGGATATTCTGGAAATTGGTTGCCAGGTGAACCTCAAGAGTATCATATTTAGGAAATTTTCTGAAGGCAGTTTCCGGCAATGTGGATGCGCCGTGCTGTACAGCACCGCCCAGGCCGTAGCTTTCTCTGGCGACTTTCCCCAGGAACTGGAGGAGATCAAAATCCACCGCGACCTTTTTGATACTACCATCGGGGAGAACCACACCACCATGGGAGGTTCCAGTCAGAACGCTGATTTTACTTAAACCAACTACATCGGAAGCAATTTTCTTCAGATCAGAAATGTAATTGTCGAGGAAAGCCCGCAGTTCTTCCTCAGTTGAGTTCTCTTCACCAACTTCACCAATTTCTCCCCCGATTGAGACGGTGATGCCTTCCGGTTCCAAATCACGGATATATTTGGTGAACATAGCGGTTAGTTCTGAATTTAATACCTGCTGCTCTACGACAGTGTCTTTGCTCAGGTCAACCAGGGTTGAAGCATCCACATCGATGTTGAAAAAACCGGCATTCAGTGCTTCATGGGTAAGAGCTTTCAGAGCCTGGATTTCCGGGTCGGGATTCTCTTGATAACGCGAGGCGGAGATCTGGTAATGGTCACCCTGAATAAATACCGGGCCTTTATAACCGGAGGAAATAGCAGCACCTAGAATATTTGCTGAATATTCAGAAGGCCGCTGGTCGGTATAACCGGTCTCAGAGCGGGCGAGTTCAAAGATAAAAGCGCCTGCATGGACCTTATTGGCGATCTGGAAAATTATCCTGGCTGCGTAAAAAGTGAGTCCACGCAGGTTGATTGCCGGCACAGTGAAGCTGTTCGGCACTTCACCCCGTCCGCGGGCGAGGTAAAGATCATGGATGGAATGGGGGTAAACACCCCCAGCTGCAGCGATCTTTCTGATCAGGAAGCAGGCAATATACCGTCGGTCTTCCTTTTCATCCAAAACTGCTGCCTTAACAAGTTGTTCAATGTTTCCGCGAAGTTTGTCCTCGTTGAGGATCTTGACTAGACCGTCCTCAAGTTCAACAGAGCCATCCAGTAGATTGATTAATTCCTGTTGTTGATTAAGATACATTATTTCTCCTTTGGTTCAAAAATTCATAATTCAAGTTCATTATAAACCGTCTTCTGATAACCGCAAGGGACTGCAACGATATCGTGTAAATTTCGTATATTATATGTATCAGATATTCATTAAATCAAAAGAAGCAGAACCTCAGGACTTAATCATTATCATGTATAATAAAAAACACTGGAAATAAGAATTCCACAGAGGAGGAATGATGACTGATTACCAGCGTCAAATAGAATCCCAGCGGGGTAAAATTAAAGAGCTGCTCCTTAAAGTACCTGGGTTTAAAGGATACATCGAGCTTGAAGATCGGCGGACCGCAGATAAGTTATTGCGGGATGCTGTAGCGGACAGCTATCAGGAACAACTGGATAGGCTAACAGCAGTTCAGACAGTATTTGTTGATCGGGGAGATCTGGCATATGTTGATGATCTCGAAGCTGTTGTGGTTAAATTACGCACGTTTATCGACCGGATCAGTCATGCCGCTTATGGGTACTCCAGTTTCTTTTCAGCCGTAAAAATTGATGCCGAAAAACTGAATAAAATCTATGATTATGACCAAGCTTTATTAAACGGGACTGAGAGTTTGTCCGCTGCCTTGGAAAGCCTCGAAACAACTGAAGACCCTGAGCAGTTGAAGGTATTGATCACAGATTTGAAAAAACAGGCTCAAGATATCGTTACCAAAGCAGATCAGCGTAAAGATGTAATCACCTATGAAGATGAGATCATCAGTGACGGAGAAATCATCGAAGGTGAATTTGTCAATGATGATGAAATTCCCAATGAATGAACCCAGACAAATAGAGAGGAGTAGACTCGATGGCTAGGATTTTTGATATTATTGAATATCCGAATGAAATGCAGGATGAACTTATTCACCGCTTCCCGGAAGGGGAGTCAGGAGACTTTAGAATTGGATCTCAAGTGATTGTCCGTGAATCCCAAACAGCAGTCTTTTTTCGGGATGGAAAAGCCCTGGATGCATTCGGTCCAGGCCGTCATACCATTACTACGGCAAATATTCCCATACTTGTAGATCTGATAGGAAAAGCATTTTCTGGCAAAACCCCCTTTACTGCGGAAGTATATTTTGTTTCTCGCAGGGAATTCCCAGATGAGAAATGGGGTACCCCCCAACCGATTATTGTCCGCAATCCCGGTATGGGCTTAGGTGTCGCGCTACTGAAAGGATTTGGCACTTATGGTTATCAGATTTCTGACCCGCAGCAGTTTGTGACCCAATTGGTCGGTGCCCAAGGGATCTTCCGAACCCAGGATATTGAAAACCGCCTCAGGCATATTTTACTGACCACGATGACTGATTTGCTGGGCGAAACAGCCCGCGAGAATGACGTTACAAATCTGATTAGCATGCTGAGTGAAATAAGTGCTGCGGTCCGGGCGAAATCCAGCGACCAGTTTGCCTCCCTGGGATTGGAGCTGAAGACCTTCCTGATTGCTAACCTGCGTCCCTCAGAACAGTCTGTTCAGGAATTGCGTGACATGGGTGTGTTGGATATGGAAACCTATACCCGGCTGCAGGCAGCAGATGCCTTGCTTGAAGCAGCCCAGAATCCCAGCGGTGGAGCTGGATTAACCGCAGGCATTGGCGCTGGCATGGGTGTGGGCAGTATTATCAACCAATCTCTTCAGGGTATGGTGGGCGGCGGAGCTGCTGCTGGTGCTGCTGGTGCTGCCGGAGCAGGAGGAATGCCGGAAGTGATGAGCCCGACTGAGGCAGCTCAGATCCTGAAAGTTTCCGAGGAAGATGTACTGGCAGCCATTAAAGCCGGTGACCTGAAAGGCAAAAAACTCGGTAAAGCCTATCGCATTAGCAAAGAGGCTCTAATGGCTTTCTTAAACGATTAAAAAATCCAAAGCAGGATAATAAAAAAAGGGGCTGCGCCAATTACTTTTAGCACAGCCCCTATATATTTAACCCAAACCCCTTTATAATTAGGCGATTAAAGTGCAGCTAGAGACCTATGATAAAGTTTATCCCGAGCTATTACCTGAATTGATATAAATAAATTCAGGTAATAGCTTATAAACCGGCGGATAAATCCGCGGCCTATGTAACCCAAGGGGCTGACTTTTTAGACAGCCCCTTATTAACAAGGCAACCATTTTTAACAGCCCCTTTACTGTAAAATCAATATTAGAAGGGTTAGTTTGGAGGGGCGAGCCCCAGGAAATCCTGTACTGTTTTCAGAACAGGTATGGGGAGAGCAGTGTCTCCTTTGGCTTCTTTCCGGATAACCTTTTTCAACTGCCGGGCATGAAGGGTGGGATATGGGGCGTTTTCTGCATCTACTTCAGCGTGTTCATTCATGAATACCAGAGCGGATTTGATAACCGGAAATTCAAAATCAGGTATTTTACCCAGACCTTTCTGGAGCTGTTTAATTGCGGAGTTGATCTCTTGGGCAGGGTTTCCGATGCTGTCCTGGGCAAAGAACTTCATGTATAAGTTCCCGCCGATTTTCTTCCAGCGTCCTTTCTTATCATCAAAAATGATTTTTCCTTTCGTTAAATAGGGGAATAGGATCCAGATACCTGCAGGACCAACCAGAAGATGGGGTACAGGGCTTAGGTAATGGTAAAGGGCGTACTGGTCATCTAGCCCTTTGAGTGCATTATCCAGTTCCTGATCAGGACGGGGAGAACGTCCAAAACGGTTGGAGTAAAAGATACCTACTTGAGAAAGAGCAAAACCCAGGATTAAAGCAACCATGGAATACATGATTTGATCCTGGTACTGAAAACTGAGGTACATTCCTCCGCCAAGGATCACAATAGAAATAATCCCGCTGTATTTGCCAATCTGGGTATTGCGCTTGATTAACTTTTCATTCCGGACAATGATCATTTACTCCACTCCTTCTTATGCCCCTGCTTATGCTAATTGAGATTGAATGGCTTCTTTTAAACTGGGCAGTAACTGGGCATCAACAGCCTGTTTTGCCCGTTTGATTGAGTTAACCAAAGCGAAATCGTCAGACCGCCCATGACCTACAAACACCAACCCGTCAATCCCCAGCAAGGGAGCGGCGCCGATTAGGCGAGGATCAAGAAGTTTTTTTAGATTCTGAAATGCCGGCATTGCCAGGCCAGCGCCGATTTTTGTCCGTAAGCTTCCCATCAATTCTTCTTTCATGACATCCAGCAGCAATTTTGAAACCGATTCACTGGTTTTGATGAGAATGTTACCTGAAAACCCATCACAGACAATGACATCCACAGCTCCGCCGAATAACTCTTTCGGCTCTGCATTTCCAATAAAATTTAATGAACTTTCAGCAAAAAGAGGGAAAGTATCTTTAACCAATTGATTGCCTTTGCCTTCTTCTTCTCCATTTGAAAGCAGTCCAATTCTCGGGTTCTTTATACCGAGTATTTTTTCAGCATAGATTGATCCCATAATACCGAACTGAAGCAGGTAAAGGGGTTTACAATCTGCATTGGCGCCAATATCAACGGCGATGGCAAATCCTTCTTTTGTAGGCAGAATTGTAGTCAATGCCGGGCGGTTGATCCCTGGAATGCGGCCCAACCTGAATAACCCATTGGCCATGGCTCCACCAGTATTTCCTGCTGTCACAAACGCATCCGCTTGTCCAGCTTTAATCATATCCATCCCTACAGCCATGGAATTATCTGCTTTTCGGCGTGCATTACGGGCGGGTTTATCTGTCATTTCCAGGATCTCAGGCGCATGAACTAATTCAACCCTGGGGTCTTCTGGCTTTTGATCCAGTAGAGGTTGTAATTTTTCTTTTTGACCAACAAGAAATATTTTGGTATCCAATTGTTCCGCAGCCTGGAAGGCCGCATTTACTTCTGGCAGAGGAAAATCATCGCTTCCCATGGCATCGAGGACTATGGACATGGTTGCTCTCCTTTGTTGGTGTCTATTTATCTTGACAATGCTCTCTGGAAGATTATAATACCACTGCCACCCAGCAGAGAAAATCCCTGCCTGTTGGGGAGGTAAAAAACCAGCGCTGGTGCTGGAATTGGCAGACAGGTATGGTTGAGGGCCATATGCCCCTAGGGCGTGCGGGTTCGATTCCCGCTCAGCGCACTAAAAAAACCGCCTGATGGCGGTTTTTTTGCGTTAATGAAGTTTTTTAAGAAAGTTCTGCTGGGTTTTCTTTATTCTTTCTTGGTGCTGAATTTAAATGGAGTGTACAGCGGGCAGAAAGAAATAAAACTTGTAATACTGAAAATAATCCCGAAAACAAGCAAAAGGATACCCAATATTCCTGTGAATGTTCCGCTGAAATACAGATAAGCGAAAATGATTGCGGCTAATGTTCTGATGACGCGGTCAGCAATTCCCATATTTTTAGTAAATTTCATTCTCTTTCTCCTTGATTGATAAGTATTTCTTCTTAATATTCAGATGCGATGGAATTTATATTTCTTACCTGAATAATCATTTATTCCAATATAATTATTGCGCCTGATTGTTAGCTATTTCTTTTATCTACTGATAAAACCATTGCTATAATAAGAAAAGCTGTTGGTAATTGCAGGATAATCTCATGAAAGAAGGGCAAATCAACGGAGGTGGAGTGTGTTTTCTCAACGTTCTAGTGCCTATCGATCGGAAAATCCAGATCAAGGTAAATCACGGACTGAATTAACCGAGGTCCTTGCAGAAGTAAATGGATTTGATCTAAGTTATCTGCTGGAAAATTCGCGGGGTGAGCTGGTTCAGGGACAGCTCTCTTTGTTGTTATCCGCTTTATTTACCTCTCTGCTATTTATGCTTGTGCCGGCTGGATTCCTGGGGTATCAGTTAATCAAGCAGGGATTTATTAAGCAGCTCACCACGTTAAACTTGCCAGTGGGTGAAGTAATTAGCACTATACCTCAAGGGCTGCTTATTATAGGAGTGATCTTGCTCTTGATCTCGGTTTTGGGTTTGTATTTTTTCATCATCACGATGCTGGATTTTCTCGGCAGAACAGTTCGAATACTGGAAGGTGTGGGTATGGGAAAAATTGCAATTTCAACAGATGATGATGGGAGTACTACAACCAAGATGTATTACGTGATCGCCGGACAGAGTTTTAAAGTCACCACAAAGGCATATGAGGTATTTGAACGTGGAAGAAAATACCGGGCTTACTATACTCCCCGGCGGAAAATTTTGGTAAATATTGAAGTAATGGATTGAAGATTCGATTAAATAAAACACACCAGCTGGACGATTTTCCATCTGGTGTGTGTAGTATTCTGAATAGATTATTTATTATACGCTTTCAAAGGTAGCGGTAAAGTGCCGTATTAGTTTGGGTGCTTTGAGAATCCGGTAGCCGGATAAGTTTTCCTTATTGGCAGCTATATTTTTTAACACATTCGCTACATAATCTAAATGACTTTGTGTATAAGTGCGTCGGGGGAGCGCCAAACGGACCAATTCCATTTCCGGAAAATGCATTTTCCCAGTGTCCGGATCAGGATACGCAAAAGCAACCGAACCCAACTCAACAGCCCTGATTCCCCCTGACCGATACATCTCCACAACGAGGGCCTGCCCGGGGAATTCTGCCTGTGGAATGTGCGGAAGCATTTTTCCTGCATCGATATACACCGCATGCCCACCGGCCGGTTCGATTACAGGAATGCCTGATTTCTTCAATTCACCCAGGAAATAAGCTGTCTGTCCTATTCTGTACACCAGGTATTCTTCCCTCAGGCCTTCCATTAATCCAACAGCAATTGCATCCAGATCACGCCCTGCCAATCCTCCATAGGTGATAAAACCTTCCCGCAAAATCAGCTCATTACATATCTTTTCAAAAAGCACGGAATCATTCACAGCCAGAAAACCGCCAATATTTACAATGGCGTCTTTTTTTGCACTCATGGTTGCCCCATCTGCGAGGGAAAAGATCTCCCGGGCAATTTCCAGTGTGCTTTTCTTTTCGTAACCAGGTTCGCGTAATTTGATGAAATAGGAATTTTCAGCAAAACGGCAGGCGTCAATAAAAAAGGGAATTCCATATGAGTGATAGATCTCTGAAACACCCCGCAGGTTCTCCAAAGAAACCGGCTGTCCACCACCGGCATTATTGGTAATGGTAATCATGCCCAGGGGGATATTCTCTGGACCAATCTGCTTGATAAAATCTTCTAATTTCTTCAAGTCCATATTGCCCTTAAACGGATAATCAGACTTGGAATCAAAAGCCTCTTTGACGACAAGGTTGATCGGTCTCCCACCCCTGGCCCTGATATTCCCTTCCGTGGTATCAAAATGCATGTTCGAGGGAACGTATTTCCCCTCTTCGAGTATCACTGCACAGAGGATATTTTCAGCAGCTCTTCCTTGGTGGGTGGGTACAAAATGGCGAAATCCGAAGATCTCATCCATGGTAGATGAAAGCCTTTGGAAAGATCGGGCACCGGCATACGATTCGTCCCCAATCATCATCGCTCCCCATTGTTCTTGGCTCATTGCGCCGGTTCCGGAGTCGGTTAACAAATCGATAAAGACTTCATCGGATTTTAATCCAAAGATGTTGTACCCGGCTCTTTGGAGAGCTTTTTCTCTTTCAGCCTCCTGAATTAGATGAATAGGTTCAACCATTTTGATCCGGAATGGTTCCGCAGGATGTGTTGCCATCATTTGCCTCCTGAAGGGATAGCGGTGATATTGATTTTAGTTTAACATTGGTTCCTGGGTTGCCAAGTGATTTTAGGCAGTTCTGGACTATAATAATTTCTAATTGGGAAACAGTTTATTAACTTGGGAAAAACCAATTATGCTTGAAATTAAAAAATTTGTTTTAGGACCGGTAGCAACAAATACCTATCTCGTAGCAGATCCGGAGAGTAAAAAGGCAGTGGTTATTGATCCTGCCTGGGATGGAGCTGTTTTGGTTGAAAAAATAAGTCAATTGGGCTGGGGGATCCAGAGTGTCTGGTTAACTCACGCTCATTTTGACCATTTTGGAGGCCTGGCAGATTTACTCACCGGGCTGGAGCTGAGCGAACAAGAGGATTTTTTCGTTGGACTACATCCTGGGGATATGAACCTGTGGAAAATCAAAGGGGGTGCGACTATGTTCGGTGTCCCCTTAAAATCACCACCAAAACCAAATTGCGAGTTCCAGGAAGGGGACCTGCTCACGGTGGGGAAGTATGAATTTCAAGTCCATCACACTCCGGGACATTCCTCGGGACATGTGGTTTTTCATTGTGAGAGTGAAGGGATTCTGTTTAGTGGCGACCTGATCTTTAAGCAGGGAATAGGGCGGACGGATCTCCTAGGCGGAAGTTTTTCTACATTGATGGAATCCATTCAGAGATATGTGCTGCCCCTGCCTGATGAGACCAGGATCTATTCCGGTCATGGGCCGGAGACAACTGTAGGTGAAGAACGGCGGTTAAATCCATTTATAAAAAGTATCAAACTATAATTTCCGGGAATATAGTTCGTGTTAATAGAAGACTCCCGGAGCTTACAAAGCTCCGGGAGTCTTCTATTATTGTGAGATATTTATTTTGCGTAATCCACCGTCCGGGTTTCTCGAATAACAGTGACCTTGATCTTCCCTGGGTACTGCATGGTTTCTTCTATGGTTTTGGAGATATCCCTGGCAAGGCGGGAGGCAGCCAGATCATCAACCTGTTTGGGGAGGACAAAGATTCGGACTTCGCGGCCGGCTTGCAGGGCGTAGCTACTTTTCACCCCATCGTAGGAGTTGGCAACATCTTCCAGAGCCCGTACCCGTTTGAGGTATTGTTCCAGGCTTTCTCTACGCGCTCCGGGACGGGCACCAGAGATGGCATCTGCGGCTTCTACGATGACAGCCTCAATTGTTTCCTGTTCAACTTCGTGGTGGTGGGAGGCGATGGCATTCACTATTTTGTGTGGGACACCATGCCTTTCGGCAAATTCAGCCCCGATCTGGGCATGGGTGCCTTCCACGTTATGATCCATCGCTTTTCCGAGGTCATGCAGTAACCCACCGGCTTTGGAGATTTCAACATTAGCGCCCATCTCCGAAGCGAGAACTGAAGCCAGCTGGGCAGACTCAACGGCATGGGCAAGCTGATTTTGGCCATAAGAGGTCCGGAATTTCAGACGTCCCAGCGTTTTTAGAATGTCAGAATGCAGGCCCGGAACCCCAGCTTCATAAGCTGCCTGCTCCCCTGCTTCCATGATGACTTTTTCAATATCTTCTTGTTCTTTTTCTATGATTTTTTCAATGTGTGCCGGATGAATTCTGCCGTCAAGCACCAGTTTCTTCATGGCTTGTTTGGCTACTTCCCGCCGGACGGAATCAAAACAAGAAATGGTTACAGCTTCTGGAGTGTCATCTACAATTACATCCACTCCGGCGGCTTTTTCAAAAGCCCTGATATTGCGGCCGTTGCGGCCAATGATCCGTCCTTTCATATCATCTGAAGGCAGTGGAACAGTTGATGAAGTCACTTCTTCAACGTGGTCTGAGGCGACACGCTGGATTGCGTCTGCGATCAATTTTCTTGCCTTGCGTTCACCCTGCTCCCGGGCTTCGGCTTCAATTTCGCGCACAATCCGGGACATGTCATTTCTGGCTTCCTGCTCTACCTGTTCTAATAGGATTTCTTTTGCTTCCGCTTGTGTAATCTGACTTACCCGTTCAAGTTCTTGGGAGACTTTGTTATGCATCGTCTCAATTTTATTGGATCTTTTATCGAGGGCGCTTTGCCGCTGACTGATTGCATGTTCCCGGTCCTCAATCTTTTCTGCCCGGCGGTCAAGTTGATCACTCCGGCTTTGCAACCTTTCTTCAAAGCGAGTGATTTCTGTCCTGCGGGAATGGGCATCTTTTTCTGCTGCCTGCGCAATTTCGATTGCGCGGTCCTGGGATTCCTTCACTAACTCAGTTGATTTCCGTTCTGCGTCACTGAGAACTTTGGACGCTTTATCCTGTTTCTTATCTGTTTCTTGTACGATTTGATAATTCTTAACAAAGAACCCGATAACTGCCCCTAGTACTAAGGCGACAAAACTGACAAGGATTATATTTCCATTCATGGTAAAGCCCCTTTTTATTGATCCGTGTTTCGATCAGATAGTGATTTGTCAATGATTAAAAATTATGATTCCTTTCCCAACTCAGCCCACAGGCTTGTGACTACTTCTTTGCATAAGCTGTAATTAAAACCCCGACGGGATAAATAGCCATACATTTTTTCCTGAAACGCGGATTTATCCAGGGTCTTAAATTTACCTACTTTTTTCCGGGCGAATTTAAATGCGAGCTCCTCTTCATTGATATTCTGAAGAGTTTCTTCGATGATTTGATTTGAGATTCCTTTTCGGTACAGTTCTGATGAGAGAGCTCTTTTACCACGGGGATGGAACGTGTTTCGGTTTTCAACCCATTGCTGTGCAAATTTCCGGTCATCAATGAGAAATCCTTCCCGCAGCCTTTCCAGGATATGATTGATGATTATTTCCGGAATCTGGTGTTTTTGCAGATTCTGGCGGATTTCCTGCTCAGAACGATTGCGATAACTGAGGAAGTTTAATGCCCTCTGATAGGCCTGCTCAATCTCGTCTTTAGCTTGCAGAGCAGTGATTTTCTGCTGGCTGAGTTCATTTCCCTCTTCCAGCCAGGGGGCTATCGCCCGGGAAATGCCGAATGCAAAATCACCATTTAGATAAACATTCAACCGCTGCGGGTTTTTCTTCTGGGGTTCCAGTTTGGTTACAGTTAACATAAAACAGCCGTGATGGCGCTTTTATCGGCCACGGCTGTTTTAATAGACTTCCTGATCCCATACACTAAATTGTGGTACGCTAGGCCTTCAGAGATGAAATGATATGTAACTTCCTACTACCTAGCGTTGGACTTATTCCACTTGGTATCCGTTTGTTATGCCAATGTGAGTAATGCTTTAATACCACTTTGTGATGGTAGATCGTTTTATTAGTGCCGCGGCCGCTGAATTTTCTTCTGTTGAGCGACCCAATTATTGGGGGGCTGACAGTTATAACTTCTCCTGACCGATTTCCTCCAGGAGGATTACCGGTATATTCTAGCCCCAATTTTTATTCTGATAGAACTATCAGAACCTGAGTTACTGCTTCGATTTCAAAGTGCTTCCAGAGAAAGTAAGTACCTTTCCTGAACTAATACCTATTATACACGATTATGCAAATTAGGCTATGGATATGGCTAATCAGCCATATCAACCGTTTGAAGCCTGACCGGACCTCAATATCTCAGTTAGCCCTGTGCTGTATGCCGCCGATTTTTTTCAGAATCTTTCCCGGACTTCCCTTGAGCGAGTGACTATGACCTGTTGAGATGGTAGGATATAGTGTCAGGAGATAAACTATGAGAATTTGTTTTGTGTGTCAGGGTAATATTATCCGCAGCCCACTGGCGGAACATATATTTTTACAGCTTGCTGATGAAAAAGGGGTTATTGATAAATATTTGGTTGAATCCGCTGGAACAATTGCCTACCATGCCGGTGAGAGGCCGGACAGGCGGTTGCGTCAAGTTGCAGCGGAAAGGGGTTTGGTGTATTCAGGCAGAGCCAAACAGATTAAACGGGATGATTTTACCCGATTTGAACTGATTGTCGCCATGGATAAAGCCAACAGGCAATCCCTCCAGCGCTGGACCGTTACAACAGAACAGGATAATAAAATCCACCTAATGAGGGAATTTGATTCCCAGGGTGGACCAAATCTAGATGTTCCTGATCCCTATTATGGGGGGCCAGACGGTTTTATTTCCACTTTTAAGATTGTAAAGAGATCCTGCGAAGGATTAATGGAGGAGCTGGAAGGTGGACATTATTCACCCTGATATCATGGCCTGGCTCCAGGATCACGATCGCGGAAATCTCACCAATTCAGAACCTGTAGATGGGGGATGCATTCACGAGACCTTTCTGATTCAAGTGGACTCGGGGGATCGCTATTTTCTTAAACAAAACAATCAAACAGCATCTGATATATTTAAAAAAGAAGCCAAGGGGTTAAATGCTCTCAGGATTCACGGCGGTCCAGTCGTTCCCGAGGTATTCCTGGTGGGAGCAGAGTATTTATTGTTGGAAGATTTGCAGCCGAAATCTCGCTGTCAGGATTTTTGGCAGCTGCTTGGCCGCCAGCTGGCGCAGGTCCACAATCAGGTGAACGAGTTGTTTGGATATCAAGAAAACAATTACATTGGCAGCAATCCTCAGCTTAATGCCTGGATGCAAAATGGGCATGATTTTTTCAGGGAGCGGAGAATAAAACCCCAATTACGAATGGCTCAAAAACAATCCCTTTTGAAAGCCCAGGATATCCGGAAATTGGAGGGGATGATGGCTAAACTACCCGAGCTGATTCCGGAACAACCAGCATCCTTAATTCATGGTGATTTGTGGAGCGGCAATCTGATAGCAGATAAAAGGGGAATGCCGGCGATAATCGACCCTGCAGTTTATTATGGCTGGGCAGAAGCAGATCTGGCCATGACTGATCTCTTTGGTTCTTATCCAGCCGAGTTTTACGATGCCTACAACGAAATTCGTCCCCTGGATCCGGGTTACCGTGTCCGGTATAAAATATATAATCTCTACCATTTACTAAACCATCTAAACATGTTCGGCAGGGAATATCTATCACAGATACGGATGATTCTTGCCCCGTATGCATAAAAGAGGGAGTGGGCTTTTCTTCCAGAGCAGGATTTGAGAAATTGTTAAGAGACTTTGCTGTTCCAGGTGATAAAATTTCACCTTAGTGATTGGTGAGTGAAGGATATTAATAAATTATGTCGGTTCCGTATTGGGTTAAGGATGCAATCTTTTATCAGATTTTCCCCGATCGTTTTGCGAATGGAGATCCGGGCAATGATCCCCCTAATATTCAAGCCTGGGAGTCCATGCCGACAATCTGGGGTTTTCAGGGAGGGGATTTACGGGGTGTAATCCAGAAAATGGATTATTTGCTGGATCTGGGGATCAATGCAATCTATTTAACCCCTATCTTTCAAGCGACATCCAATCACCGCTACAATATCAGCGATTATTATAAGATCGACAATAAATTGGGAAAAGTTAAAGACTTTTCGGCTTTGTTGGATGTGGCGCATCAAAACAACATCCGGGTGGTGATTGATGGTGTTTTTAATCACTGCGGACGAGGATTTTTTGCCTTCAATGATGTGCTGGAGAATCAGAACCATTCTCCCTACATCGATTGGTTTCATTTGAACAATGTTCCCCCGGATGCGTATTCTCCCGGTAATGCGGATGACTACGAGGCCTGGTGGAAGTTCAAAAGCCTGCCCAAGTTCAACACCGAGAATCCACAGGTCCGAAAATATATCTTCGATATTGCCAGATACTGGATCCATCTGGGCGCGGATGGGTGGCGCTTAGACGTTCCCACAGAGATCAACGACGAAAAATTCTGGGCTGAATTCAGGCAGGTTGTGAAGTCGGAAAATCAGGATGCCTATCTGGTGGGCGAGATCTGGGATGGAGATCCAAAATGGGTTGGTCCGGCGTGTTTTGACGGGTTGATGAACTATCCAGCCCGGGAGGGAATCATCGGATTATTGATGGAGACCATCACAACGTATGAGTTCGCAGGAAAAATACAGGGGCTGCTTAATCAGTATGCCCGTGAAAACCTTTACGCGATGTACAATCCGCTGGGTTCTCATGACACAGCACGAATAAAAACCGAGTTGGCTGGAGACCAGAGAAAGCTGAAAATGGCTTTTTTATATCAAATGGCGTTTCCTGGAGCGCCGGCAGTATATTATGGAGATGAGATCGGGATGGAAGGTGGAAAAGATCCTGAATGTCGGGGGACGTTTCCCTGGGACGCGGACCAAAGCGACGCGAATCAATGGGATAAGGATTTGCATCAATTTGTCCGCCAGTTAATCACGCTGCGGAAGAACAGGGCTTCATTAAGGAGAGGATTGTACAAAGAGGTCCACGTTGACGGAAAGAGAGGCGGCTATGCTTTTGCCCGCATCCTGGGAGATGAGAGCATTCTGGTATTCCTGAATGCCAGCAGTACTCGCCGGGCATTTCGTATTCCGGTGACTAAGTTGGGTTGGCCTGACGGCAGAATAGTCCAGAATTTATTAACCAATCAAGAATTCATCATCTCGGGTACTGAGTTGATCCTGAATGTAGAACCCTGGACTGGGATGTGGATTTCTTAAAGAGGTGGAGTTGTTAAGGAGAGGTGAAGCGATAAAGAAAAAAATAAATGGTAAAATAGTACGTTTGGAGGCATGCCTCTAAGACAGAAATAATGGTTTTGATTATTGAAGCAGGAGGTTTATGATGGCAGACCAGAAATGGGTCTATACATTTCGAGAAGTAGAAGAAGCAGAAAAACATGTTGGTGGTGCCTGGGACGATGTACGCTCGTTGTTGGGTGGAAAAGGGGCAAATCTGGCAGAGATGACCAGAATCGATATCCCGGTTCCTCCCGGATTTACAGTCACGACTGAAGCTTGCAATGCTTATATTGACGGAGGAGAAAAATTCCCTGAAGGTATGTGGGACCAGGAATTGGCAGCGATGAAAGCTACTGAGGAATTAGCAGGAAAAAAATTTGGTGATGTAAAAAATCCACTGCTGGTTTCCTGCCGCTCTGGGGCAGTGAAATCCATGCCTGGCATGATGGACACGGTATTAAATATTGGGTTAAACGATGAAACCGCCAAAGGGATGGTTGCCTTAACTGGAGACGAACGGTTTGTTTATGATGCATACCGGCGTTTGGTGCAAATGTTTGGTTCGGTAGTGCTCGGTATCGATGATGAAGCTTTTGAAGTTGTGTTGAATGAGTACAAAGAGAAAAAGAATGTCGCATTGGACACCGATCTGGCGGCGGAAGATTGGAAAAAAATAACCAAGGAATTTCAGAAGATTGTTAAGAAAGAGAAAGGCTTTGATTTCCCGCAAGACCCTGCGGAGCAGCTGCGTTTGGCTACGGAAGCGGTTTTTGCTTCCTGGAACGGGAAGCGGGCTATAGATTACCGAAACGCTGCAGGGATTCCGCACGATTTGGGCACTGCAGTCAACGTAATGACCATGGTTTTTGGAAATATGGAAGAAGCTTCTGGTACAGGAGTTGCTTTTTCTAGAAATCCCTCCACTGGAGAAAACAAACTATGGGGAGAATATTTGCTCAACGCCCAGGGTGAAGATGTGGTTGCCGGTATTCGTAATGCTGACCCCATTGATGAATTGAATGACGAAATGCCCGATGTGTATAAAGAATTTCAGGATATTACCAGTAAACTTGAAAAACATTACCGGGAAATGCAGGATGTCGAGTTCACCATCGAACGGGGAAAACTATGGATGCTTCAAACCCGGGATGGAAAACGGACAGCCCAAGCGGCCGTCCAGATCGCCGTGGACATGGTTGATGAGGGTTTAATTTCCAGGGAAGAAGCTATTCAAAAGGTGGATCCGGACCAGGTTAATATCCTGCTGCATCCCCAATTTGATCCTTCTGAAAAAGAAAAAGCCGAAAAAGATGGCAAAATGATCGGTACTGGTGTAAATGCCTCCCCGGGAGCAGCTGTTGGCCGTGTATATTTTGACGCCGATACTGCAGAAGAAAAATCCAAAGAGGGCGGACAGGATGTAATTATGGTCCGGCCTTTCACCAAACCAGATGATGTTCATGGCATGCTGGCTTCCAAAGGCATTCTCACCAGCGAAGGCGGCGCAACTTCCCATGCGGCAGTTGTAGCTCGTCAATTTGGAGTTCCTTGTGTTGTGGGAGCCTCTGGTATTCAAATTAATATGAAAAAGCGGGAGCTGGTATCCAATGGAGTTATAGTTAAAGAAGGGGACTACCTTTCCGTTGATGGCACAAGTGGTGAAATATTTGTAGGGGAGATCCCTACAGTTGCTCCTTCCCTTGAGGAACAGACAGAATTAATGGAATTTTTAAGTTGGGCAGACGAGATTTCCGCCTCCCAGGATATCCGTAAGGCACCAAAAGGTTGGCCAACCCGCGGATTGATGGTTTGGGCAAACGCAGATTATCCTGAAGATGCCCGCCGCGCAAGATCCTATGGAGCGCAAGGCATCGGCCTCTGCCGGACAGAGCATATGTTCTTTGAGCCGGAAAGACTGCCTATAGTGCAAAAAATGATATTAGCTGACAAAGTTGAAGATCGGCAGGCTGCCCTTGATAAACTGCTTCCTTATCAGCGGAGCGATTTTGATGGATTGTTTGAAGCCATGACCGGTTTGCCGGTCATCATCCGTTTGATTGATCCCCCGTTGCACGAATTTATGCCGGATGAGCATGAGATTTTGGAAGCAGTGATTGTCAACAGGATTAATGAAACAGTTGACCAGGAGAAAGAAGACCTGTTAGTCAACGTTCAGAATCTGCATGAAAGCAATCCCATGATGGGACTGCGCGGTGTACGTTTGAGTGTGGTTATGCCGGAAATCGTCAGTATGCAGGTGCGGGCAATTTTTGAGGCTGCCGCCGATGTAAAACTGCGAGGTTTTGAGCCCAAACCCGAGGTGATGATTCCGCTTACAGGGCATATCAATGAGTTGCATTTCATCCAGCCCAAGTTAGAAGAAATTGCTGCCAAGGTTATGGAAGAGAAGGGGGTTAAATTTGAGTATAAATTCGGCACCATGATTGAAATTCCCCGTGCAGGTCTGACGGCGGATGAAATTGCGGAGACTGCTGAATTCTTCTCATTTGGAACCAATGACCTGACCCAATTCACCTTCGGCTACAGCCGGGACGATGCGGAGCGGAATTTCCTGGTGAAATATGTCGAAGACGGCATTCTCCCCAAGAATCCATTCCAATCCATTGATATCCCTGGTGTCGGCCAATTGATGGATCTGACCGTGAAAAAAGGACGGGCAACCCGAACAGATCTCGAAGTTGGGATCTGCGGCGAGCATGGCGGTGATCCGGAATCCATTGACTGGTGCTACCGGATTGGTTTAAACTATGTCAGCTGTTCACCCTTCCGGGTGCCGGTTGCGCGTCTGGCAGCAGCCCAGTCTGCTCTGAATCAGCGGCAGTAGGATATAGATCTTAGTACTGTAAAAGGGGCTGTCCCAAAAGTAAGGCGAGTGGTGGGGAACAAGCTTATTTCGCTAAATTTTACCCTCAGGGTGGGGAAAAATCCTCATAATTGATCAAATATTCATCTCATAGTGGGGGGTCTTTTGAGAAATTTGGACTTTTCAGACAGCCCCTTCATAACGGTCCCTTCATAACTCTGGGAGCCTTAGATAATGATTTAAATTCTCAAAAGCATGTTATTATTTATTAAGCTTGTCGAAATAATTTGTTTTATCAGCCAGATTAATAAGGAGTAAGAAAATGGATTTTGGAAAGGCTTTTTCTTTTGTCTTTGAAGATGAGGATTGGATCAAAAAAATTGGCGTTGGTGGCTTGATATCATTAATTCCCATTATTGGTATCTTCCTTGTATTAGGATGGGGTGTGGAAGTTATCAAACGTGTGATTCGAGAAGATGCGGAAATACTGCCGGATTGGAGTGATTTCGGAGGATATCTGACACGCGGATTCCTGGCTTTTTTGGTGGTATTTGTATATATGCTGCCGATCATTCTAATTCAGGGCTGTTCCAGTCTTCCATTCCTGTATGAAGCTGCTGATGAATCCCTGAGAACCATATTTACAATCGTGACAGTATGTTTTGGATGTCTCACAACCCTCTACAGCATCGCGGCTTATCTGGTTCTTCCTGCGGCAATTGCCAACTATGCTGCCACGGATGAAATCGGCGCGGCGTTCAAACTTGGCGAGATTTTCAAAATGGTCCGGGAAAATATCGGGACCTACGCCATGGTATTGTTGGGCGGGATCGTGGCCAGCTTAGTTTCTTCGTTGGGTGTGATCGCCTGTGTGATCGGCGTCCTGTTCACTATGGTATATGCGATGGCAATCAATGGTCATTTGTGGGGACAGGCTTATAAAGTCAGTAAATCTGGCGCAGTTGCTGCCCCGGCAAAACCCCTGCCTGCAGCAGACTAGACTTACCCAATTTTAACAATAAGAAAAAGCGGTGCTGATATTGGACTGAGCACCGCTTTTTAATTAATTTGCATGCACCGTAATCCATCAGAGGATCACGGTTCTTATTTATTCAAGGATTACGCATCGTGAGATAACGGATTACAGATTGTTATCTTAAGGACTAGTTACTGGATTGTTTTGCCTGGTTGGCGAATTCAAAGCCTGTATCCATAGCTTTGAAGTTCAGGGGCAAGGTGTTTTTATGTCGCTCAGGGATATGTTCCTCAAGGGCTTTTTTCACAGTGTCCAGGGGCAGGATTGGTTTTAAGGCAATCATTGCGCCAACCATGATCATGTTTCCCAGGCGGGACAACCCAATTTCCTCGGCAATTTCATTGACCGGGATCAGTAGAGAAATGATATCCTCCCGCTTGATTTCCCGGGGAACCAGAGAAGAGTTTGCCACCAATACTCCGCCCGTTGGTATCCTGCCCTCATATTTATCTACTGAGGGAAGGTTCAGCGCCAGAACAATATCTGGATTTCTGACCAGAGGGGAACCGATGGGCTCATTCGAGATGATTACTGTACAATGTACAGTGCCGCCCCGCATTTCGGGACCATAGGAAGGAATCCAGGTGACCTCCAGCCCGCTATCCATTGATGCGTATGCAAGAACCTGTCCGGCAAACAAGGTTCCCTGACCGCCAAACCCGGAAATAATGATACTGGTTTCATCCATACCAAAGAACTCCTTATACCTTCAGTGATGCCAGAGTGGGGGATACTTTATAGTCCCCAAGAGGGAATATCGGGATCATTTTATCGGCTATAAAATCAAGCGCATCCTGGGGGGATAATTTCCAGTTGGTCGGGCAGGAGGACAGCAGTTCAACCAGGGAAAACCCAAGTCCTCTTTCCTGCGCTTCAAATGCTAACCTGATGGCTTTTTTCGATTTTCTGATGTTGGCTGCGTTATGCAAACTGCGCCTTACAATATAGCTGGAACCATCTAAAGTAGACAGAATTTCTGCCATTCGAACCGGGTACCCGGCCAATTCAACATCCCGTCCGAAAGGCGAGGATGTTGTTTTCATACCCAGCAGTGTCGTGGGTGCCATCTGTCCGCCAGTCATGCCGTAAATGGCGTTGTTGATGAAAATAACAGTGATCTTTTCCCCCCGGATTGCAGCGTGCATGATTTCAGCTATACCGATAGAAGCCAAATCCCCGTCACCCTGATAGGTGAAGACTGTATTGTCCGGAAGCACTCGTTTGATACCGGTTGCCATAGCAGGCGCCCGGCCATGAGCAGCTTCAACAAAATCCATATTAAAGTAATTATATGCAAAAACTGAGCAGCCTACTGGAGCAACGCCGATGGCCTTTTCGCGCAAGCCCATTTCATCGATCACTTCCGCGACCAGGCGGTGGGCAGTACCATGTGTGCATCCGGGGCAATAATGGGTCTGAACATCCCTAAAGGCTTCCGGCCGCTGGTAGACAACTTCTGTTATTGTTGAAACCATTATTTTTCTCCTAATATCATTTGTTCTAGGTGGGAAATCCATTCATCCCGTGGATCTTCAGCAGCGGGTTCCTTATTGACAGCAACACGCCTGAGCTCGTCCAGGATTTCATCTGGCAGAGGAGTAACGCCGCCCATTCTGCCGTAAAACTCAACCGGAATCTTGCCCTGGACAATTCTCATAATATCATCCAGCATCATCCCGGAATTCATTTCAACCACTAAAATTCTTTTGACCTGTTTTGTAAGTTCAATCAGTCGCTGCTGGGGGAAAGGGGCCAGAGTAATCGGCCGCAGCAATCCCGCCTTGATCCCTTCTTCGCGGGCATTATGGATGGCGGAAGATGCCACTCGTCCGGCTGTTCCGAAACCAATCACCAAAATTTCGGCATCGTCAAGCAAGTATTCTTTGAACAGAACTTCGTTCTTTTCGATTTCTTTCCAGCGTTTCAACAAGCGCAGGTTGGTCACTTCCTCATCTTCCGGTTCAATGTATATGGAGGTCAGGATATTGGGTTCACGACCTTTTGCTCCCGATACAGCCCAATCCGGAACTTCTTTCGGAATCTCTCTCATCGGGGGTAGTTCGGCGGGTTCCATCATCTGCCCCATATTACCGTCCACTATCACATGAACGATGGAGCGGTATTTCTCTGCCAGATCAAACGCTAATGAAATGTAGTCAATGGCTTCCTGGACGCTTGCTGGCGCGAGCACAATTGGGAAATAATCCCCATGCCCTCCGCCTTTGACCATCTGGTAGTAATCCCCCTGTGATGGAGCAATATTACCCAGTCCAGGGCCTCCTCTCATAACGTTCACGATCACGGCGGGAACCTCAGTGCCGGCAATATATGAGATGCCTTCCATCATCAAACTTATCCCCGGGCTGGAAGAAGCAGTCATCACCCTTTTTCCAGTGCAGGCTGCGCCGTAAACCATATTGATAGCAGCAACTTCACTCTCTGCCTGAACAAATGCCCTCCCGAGGGAAGGTAAACGTCTGGCCATATGTTCCAGGAATTCAGTAGATGGTGTGATCGGGTACCCGTAAAAAGCTTCTACACCCGCTCTGATCGCCGCTTCTGCAAATGCTTGATTTCCCTTTAATAATTCTTTCGCCACTGGATTTACCTCCTGGCCTTCTTTTCGGGTTTTTCTCGATAGACAGTGATTGCAGCATCGGGACAGACAACAGCGCAAATACCGCATCCTGTACAGGTTTCTTCAATCATATGAGCAGGATGATATCCCTTAGGCGTGAGCCGATCCATGTCCAGGCGTAATACTTCCTGGGGACAGGCTTCAATGCAAAGACTGCACCCTTTGCAATAATGATCATCCACTACAATCCATCCGGTAACTGCCATTAATCATTCTCCTTTTTGGAGCATATTGTTGTGAAATAGTTATTCCATTTCTGTATCATTTATAACACAAATTGAAAAATGGTTAAGAAGTGCCCATTAGGGACATTTCAGCCATATTATAAGAGATCCAATTCCCTCAGGATAGTGACAAGATTCTGTACAAACCATTATATTTATCAGGTGATAAATATTCAGCATCTGGATAGATTTTTATTGGTATTACAGGGATGGAAGGCATTTTCATTGACAGTTTACTAACCTCTGGTATAATGGCACGGCATTGAAGGAATAGGTCCTTCTGCAGCCTATTGGCATGGATAAATACCCCCAACTTCCCCGCGGTCCTGTGGGAAAGAGTATTGAACACAGGAAGAACGGTGAAGTGAAGATTGGAGGAAAAATTATGAAGTATGCAATTGTCGTGAACGGTGGAAAGCAGTACAAAGCAGTACCTGGAGAAATCATCCAGGTCGATAAGCTTCCCAGTGAACTGGGAGAAAAAGTAATCTTGGATGAGGTATTGTTTATTGCGGACGGTAAAAAAGTAACTGTAGGTACTCCAGTGGTAAAAGGAGCCCAGGTAAAGACAACCGTCACCGGGCAAATCAAAGGCCCAAAAATTCTGGTATTTAAATATAAACCTAAAGTTCGGTACCGGAAAAGGCAGGGTCATCGTCAAAAATATACACTGCTGCAGGTTGACAAGATTGTGAAGAAATCAGGAGAAAAAAATGGCTCATAAAACAGGCGGCGGTTCAACCCGCAATGGACGAGATAGCAATTCCAAACGACTGGGTGTAAAGAAGTTCGGTGGTGAACAGGTTCGATCTGGGAATATCCTGGTTCGTCAACGGGGTACACGAATTCATCCTGGTGAAAATGTTGGCCGGGGTGGCGATGATACACTGTTTGCTACTGCAGATGGGTTCGTAACCTACCGGACATTTCGCGGCGGGAAGAAGCGGGTACACGTTTATCCCGAAAGATCATAAGGAATATTGAAATGAAAGAAGCAATTCAACCAACATATTATCCTGAAGCTACCGTGACCTGCGCTTGCGGCAACACCTGGAAAACGGGATCAACACAGGAATCAATCAAGACAGATATCTGCTCTGCCTGCCATCCCTTTTACACGGGAGAACAGCGTATAGTGGATACAGAAGGACAGGTTGATCGTTTTTATAAGAAAATTAAGAGCTATGAAGAGATTCAGAAAGAGAAAGATGACAGGATAACAAAAAAGGCTTCAGGGGATGTATCGGTAGAGGTACTGGAACTCGGAACCAGGGTAGCTAACGCATTGTTAGATGCTAAGTTGGCAACAGTTGCAGATCTTCTGGCTATACTGGAAGGCGGAGATCAATCTCTTTTGGACATTAAGGGTTTTGGCCGGAAATCGCTGATTGATTTGAAGAAGGCATTACGCGCCGCGAATTTTGAAATCCCCGAGGCGGCGGAAGAGATTACAGTTTAAAGGTAAAGTACCGTTTCTTTTGATAAAATACAGGCAGAAATAATCTGCCTGTTTTTTGTTAGGTTGATTCAATTCCATTTACCACAATAATTCAAGCGAGGGAAAAAATGAGACATAATCAGGGAAGACTGGAAGTAATTACCGGTCCAATGTTCTGCGGTAAAACCGATGAACTGCTGCGCAGATTACGAAGGGCGATCATTGCCAAGCAGAAGATCCAAGTATTTAAACCGGGATTTGATGTCCGCTACAGCAGTGAGAAGGTCACCTCTCATGCGGGTAATGAGTATGAGGCTTCCCCCATAGAGAACACTACTGAAATTTCCGCTTTACTGCAAAATGATGTAACCCTTGTGGCGATCGATGAAGCGCAATTCTTTGATGAGGAAATCATCCCCGTAGTTCAGAACTTAGTGGAGAGGGGAATCCGGGTGATTGTGGCCGGATTGGATATGGATTTCAGGGGAGAACCCTTCGGTCAGATGCCCAGGCTGTTGGCGCAAGCTGAAATTGTGGATAAACTGCATGCCATCTGTATGGTATGCGGAGAAGAAGCGACCAGAACGCAACGTTTGGTGGATGGTAAGCCTGCCTATTATGACGATCCGATAATTATCGTAGGTGCTTCAGAGATGTATGAAGCACGCTGCAGGATACATCATCAAGTCCCCAGTGGAAAGAAGGAATAAAATCATGCAATCGTACCATGAATTTCTCAGTGAAGTGCTCATTACAGAACAGGAACTCCAGGACAAGGTTAAAGAGTTAGGGGAAATCATCAGCCGGGATTATCAGGAAAAGGATTTACATATGGTATGTATCCTCCGCGGCGGTATATTATTCTTAACAGATTTAATGCGGTCAATATCAGTGCCTCATTCGATTGATTTTATGGCCATCTCCTCCTACGGTTCGGGTGTCCGGGAAGCTTCCGGTCATATCCGGCTCACAATGGATCTCCGAGATGACATTCAGGGCCGAAATGTACTTCTGGTTGAGGATATTGTGGACAGCGGACATACGTTATCATCGGTATTGGGGCTTCTGGCTACCCGGAAACCAGCTTCCCTAAAGGTTTGCACCTTGCTGGACAAGGCGGAAAGACGAGAAACAGAAGTACCAATTGATTACATCGGAT
The DNA here is from genome assembly GCA_964532455.1 of uncultured Anaerolineales bacterium. Classification (GTDB taxonomy): domain Bacteria; phylum Chloroflexota; class Anaerolineae; order Anaerolineales; family UBA11858; genus B10-G9. The sequence continues at coordinate 8,863 of CAZHHT010000013.1, read as the reverse complement.
TTGTTATCCCCAATAAATATGTCTTTGGTTACGGGTTAGATTTGGATGAGTTTTATAGAGAATTGCCTTTTATCGGGGTGGTAAACGAAGATAAATATACTCCACCAGATCATTAATTAATCTGCCCGCCCAGAGGATCTTCAGTGAAGAGGAAGATCCAGAGGATGATAGAGAATTGGTCCTGGTTCTATCCACTATAGATAGCGACACATCCTCTGGAAAGGTTGATATCCTTTTCCAATCGGTTCTAGATGAAAATATGAAAGAGAATGCTATATTCCCACCGCTGTATGATCAAATCGTGGAGGTACTTAAACCTTCCGCTGCTTTTTTAGTTGGAGGAGCGGTGCGGGATATATTATTGGGAAAGCCCATTCATGATCTGGATTTTGCCCTGCCGAAAGACACAATCCTTTTTGCGAAAAAGGTAGCTGACCAGCTAAATGGTGATTATTACCTGCTTGATAAAGAGCGCCAGGCTGCCAGAGTGCTATTAAAAGATGAACAGAAGATGCGCCTTGTGATTGATTTTACGACCTTTCAGGGAGAGTCTATTGAGGAAGATTTATTAACCCGAGACTTTACTATTACCTCGATGGCGATGGATATCAATAAGGATCATCAAATTATTGACCCCTGCCAGGGAGCGAGGGACCTAAAAGATGGTCTCATCCGCAGTACATCTGATCTTGCGCTGCGGGAGGATCCGCTGCGGGGTCTGCGGGCTGTCCGCATGGCTGCCCAGTTGGGTTTTTTAATCCTGCCCGATACCAAGGATCAAATCCGGAAATCCGGGATTGATCTATTGGAGGTATCCCCGGAAAGAATCCGGGATGAGTTATTCAGAACTCTGGAAGGACCAAATCAGGCAGCCGCTCTTATGGCACTGCAGGTTCTGGGGATTTATCCAGTGGTTTTTTCAGGAGAGTTAACCCTTCATCAGCAGGGTGTAATCCGGGTGCTTGAAGCCTTCTGGTCGTTATTACAAGAAGAGCACAACCTCGATACCGCTTCAAATTGGGCGTTTGGACTATTTGTTCACCGTTTGGGAAGATATCGAAAAGAAATCCAAATCTACCTGAAGCAGGAGGCCGTCACGGGGAGAACTGTTTACCAGTTGTCCTACCTGAACCTGCTGCTTCAGCCGCCCGGGAAAAGCGACCAGGAACTTGATCTTTCCCTGTCACGCTTCTCCTCAAAAATGGAGCTTCTTCATCTCAGCAACCAGGAAACAGACCGGCTGGAGAAGGGTATGCGGGCTGTTCAGGCGTATCGAAACCTGGCAGATAATCAGTTATCACTTCATCCAATTGAAGTGTACCGGTATTTCAGAGAGTTTGGTGAAGCTGGTGTGGATGGTGTCTTTTTGGCATTGGCCTTTTTCCTGGTTGAGGAAGAGAAAACTTCCCTGCAAACCAGCTGGCCGAATCAACTTGATACTGCCAGGCACCTACTGGAAGGCTGGTGGGAAAAAAGGAAACAGTGGGTTGATCCCCCCGGTTTACTAAATGGAAACGATCTGCAGGAAAACCTGGATCTTGATCCTGGGCCTGTGATTGGAACCCTTCTCGAGCAGCTCCGGGAGGTGCAAGTGAGGGGTGGGGTCCATACCCGGGATGAAGCGCTTGATTATCTTAAAAAAATCATCCAAGCCAAAGACTCTCCAGGTTAATGACAGATTCAAATTTCACTTTCAAAGAACTATATCAGGAATTTTCACTTCCGCTGTCAGAGATAGACTGTGGTGAGAAATGTGGTCCTTTTAATGATTACGGTGTACCGGTTTGCTGCGATATAGAGCTCGTGGTTCCATCAGCGTTTGACCTGGAATGGGAGTATCTGCAGTCTGAGACCGAGTTATGGCATCTCTGGCAGGGATCAACATCAATTGAGCTTGAGGAACTAATCCGGGATGTTCAACCCGGTCAGCAATTACTTCAGTGCTTGGGGCATCAGTCTTGCCAGCGCTCTTACCGGACTATAACCTGTCGAGCATTCCCATTTTATCCTTACCTGGATAGCACTGGAAATTTATTAGGCCTGGCATATTATCGGGAATACAGGGATCAATGCTGGATAATCAGCAACCTTTCCGTAGTCACTGTTGAATACAAAGAGCAGTTTCTACGGGCATTTGAAAAAATATTTCAACGCTATCCAGACACAAAAGAAAATTTCCTTCATTTTTCCAGCTATATGAGAGGAAAGGTTGCAGATGCAGGCGAGAGCCTGACATTTATGGATTTTGCCGGCTGCGTCTTTATGGTAAATCCAATTACTGAGCAGGTCCGGGAGATCTCTTATTGCGATTTGGAAAGCTATGGTCCTTTTAATATCATCAAGGATCTGGTATTTCCGGATGAAGTTCAGGACCAGGTAGAAACAAAGAAGAATTAATGGACAACAGTACATTTCTGACCACAGAATATACCTTGCCTGAGGAATACCAGGTGCCTGCCAGAATCCGAGCCAACCGAAACAGCCCAATCCGGTGGATTACAGCTCATTTTCTGCGGTATTGGTACCTGGGTTTAATTTTACTGGTTGGCGCAATTGGCAATGCGGCTCTAGCATCAGTTGTACCGTTGATTATTGGATTAGCATTAAACGCCATGCTGGAAGATCCTCCCCGAACTGAATCTTTGTTGAGGTTTGCTTTATTAATCGCTGGAACTCAATCTGTGCGGGGATTTCTGCAGCTGGGAAGAAACTTCAGCGCTGAGCTGATCGGCCAGCGGATGGAACGGGATATCCGGCATGAATTTTATACTAGTCTGCTGGGAAAAAGCATGACTTATCACAGCCTGCTGCCAGTAGGTGACGTGATGGCCAGGGCTACCAATGATGTCAGGGAAATTAATTTTATGTTCAGCCCTGGTTTTAACCTGGTTGTAGGATCAGCGAATTTTATCTTTATGCCAATTATTTTTGCAGGACGGTATCATCCATCGCTGGTAGCAGCCCCGCTAATATTTTTGATTTTATATGTTCTAGCGCTCTGGCAGTATCTATTTGAACTTCAGCCAATTACCAATGCTGTCAGAAAAGCTTTTGGCACATTAAATTCCCGGCTGGCAGAGGCTGTTGATGGAATAGAGACTGTGAAGGGTATGGCTGAAGAAAAAAGTGAAGTGGGATTATTTGAGAAGAATGCCCGCAGTTTCAGGGATAAAGAAATTCACCAGGGAGATGTGGAAGCCCGTTTTCTTCCTCTGCTGTTGATGGGACTTACCCAGGCTGGCGGGTTATTTCACGCGATTATCCTCTACCAGAGAGGGCTTCTCCAAGTGGGAGACATCGCTGGCTATTTTGGCTTGCTGGGACTACTGGGTTTTCCAACTTTTGTATCCCTATTTGCTTATTCCCAGGTTTCATTGGGGATTGCTAGCTCCCGACGTATCCTGGAATTGATCAACCGGGAGACTGAACTGGATCAAAATCAATCAGGATACACAGCAGATATGAAAGGCAGAATCCGTTTTGTAAATGTTTCCTATGCTTATCCGGATAATGATTTATCAATTTCCGGGATAGATTTTTATTTGAATCCGGGACAAACCTTAGCAATTGTAGGTCAAACCGGTTCTGGAAAAACAACCCTGGCCAAGCTGGTCAACCGCACATATGATGTCGCCTCAGGTTCAATCCTGATTGATGATGTGGATGTCCGGGATTGGAATCTTGCCGTTCTCAGAAAACAAATCTCGATCATAGAACAAGATGTTTTCCTGTTTTCTAGCAGCATCGCTGAAAATATAGCTTTTGGGAAACCGGACGCGACTCTGGAGGAGATAGAAACCGCAGCCAAATCCGCCCAAGCGCATGATTTTATCCTTTCTTTCAAAGATGGATATCAAACCTTATTGGGAGAGAGGGGAATGACCTTGTCAGGAGGACAGCGCCAACGGCTGGCTTTGGCCAGAGCGTTCCTGACAGATCCCCGTATCTTAATCCTGGATGATTCAACTAGCTCGATAGACAGTGCTACAGAGGATGAGATCCAAAAGGCGATTTTTGCAGCGTCAAAAGGACGGACAACTTTAATTATCACTCACCGGCTTTCCCAAATTCGCTGGGCAGACCATATTCTTGTGCTTCGAAAGGGAGAAATCATTGCCAGTGGAACCCATGAGGAATTAATTAACAGCTCAGAGGTATATAGCCAGTTATTTAAGGAATGATGTTAACAGCTGACGTCAGGACAGGATTGCTGATAGAGGATTATTTGAATGGGATTTTTTTCCGGACTAGATACTGAAGCATATGATCGTGAATATGGCGACAGGGAATTAGTGAGGCGCATTAATCAATATGTAAATCCTCACAAAACCCATTTGGTATGGATCTCAGCCCTTCTGATCCTGGTGGCTGTATCGGGTGCATCCCTGCCCCTAATTGTATCCAACAGTATTGACCGGTTAACGGTTGATCGCGGTGATACGGTCATCAATATCCTGCTTGGTCTTGTTTTGTTGGCTGCACTCATCAACTGGGGAGGGAATTGGATTCGGCGGCGGATGACAGTCAGGATGGTTTCAGATATTGTGATGACCCTCCGGACAGATGCTTTCGCGTCTGCTGCGACTCATGATTTGTCTTTCTATGACAAGTTTTCCTCCGGTAGAGTAGTTTCCCGGATAACTTCAGATACACGAGAGTTTGGAAAGCTGATTGTCCTGATAACCGATTTAATAGCCCAAATGATTCAGGCAATAATACTGGGTATTGTCTTAGCCCGCCTGGAAACCCGCTTATTCTTATATATACTAGGGTTTTTACCATTTCTATTCATCCTGGCTATCGGTTTTAGAAAACTCGCCCGCCGTGTGACCCGGGAAGGCATGCAGGCAATGGCAAAAGTAAACGCTACAATTAAGGAAACGGTCAGCGGTATTGCTGTTGCTAAAAACTTCCGGCAGGAATCTGAAATCTTTGATGATTTTAATCAGGCGAATACGAGCTCGTACCGGATCAATGTCCGGAGAGGATTTGTGCTCTCGATTGTGTTCCCGGTTTTGAATGCGATCGGAGGAGTAGGCTCGGCGATGCTGGTTTATGTCGGAGGGATGAATGTTGCTCAAGGAATTGTCACCATTGGCTCCTGGTATCTATTCCTCGTAAGCCTGGATCGGTTCTTTTTCCCGGTTTTGAACTTAGCTTCTTTTTGGGCACAGGTCCAGAGCGGACTCTCGTCCGCAGAGAGGGTTTTTGCATTGATTGATGCTGAACCGGCAGTTGTTCAAAAGAACAACCTCACCCCAGACCGATTATCTGGTCAGATTCGGATCAAGGGGTTGAATTTCAGATATACGGAAGATGAATGGGTCTTCCGGGATTTTGACCTCACTATCGAGCCGGGTGAAAACGTCGCTTTGGTAGGACACACCGGAGCTGGTAAATCTTCTGTAGCAAAGTTAATTGCCCGCTTTTATGAGTTCCAGGCCGGCAGTATTTTAGTTGATGGTTATGATATCCGAGATCTAAATCTGACCAGTTTCCGAAAACAGTTGGGCATGATTTCGCAGACACCATTTTTGTTCTCCGGCACAGTTGCAGAAAATATTCAATATGCCTGTAGTGGGTCAATCCTTCAGGAAATGACAGACCTGGCGAAACATATCGGTGAGGGCGAGTGGTTGGAAACCCTTCCTGAAGGTCTTCAAACGCAAGTGGGCGAAAGGGGAGGGCAATTGTCGATGGGGCAGCGCCAGCTGGTTGCCTTACTGAGGGTGCTGATTCAAAACCCGGCCGTATTTATCCTGGACGAGGCAACTGCCAGCATTGACCCGTTTACTGAACGTCAAATTCAGCAGGCTCTGGATCTGATTTTGCAGGACAGCACGAGCATCCTGATAGCTCATAGGCTCTCGACAGTCAAGTCAGTTGATAGAATTGTGGTGCTTCAGGAGGGCAGGATCATTGAAGAGGGGACCCATCAGAAGCTGTTAGATAATGATGGGTATTATTCCGTTTTGTATAATACCTATTTCAGGCATCAGAGTTTGGAGTACATAGAGGATAGTGGAAAACTGGTTGAGTGATCTGGTTTAAAAGAAAAAGCTCCCGGAGTTTTCAAAACTCCGGGAGCTTTGTTTTGTCTTAAATCTGAAACTCTCCATCCTTATATAACAGCTCTCCATCAACGTGGATTTCGCTGTCCTCCCGGATATCACAAATCATATCCCAGTGAATGCTGGATACATTCTTGCTTCCGGTTTCCGGGTATCCTGCGCCAAGTGCCATGTGGAATGAGCCCCCAATTTTCTCATCATAGAGGATACTTTTGGTAAATTTCTGGATTCCGTAATTTGTTCCGATAGCAAATTCGCCCAGGTAGCGGGCACCATCGTCACTGTCCAGCATGGCAAGCAGGAATTCCTCATTTTTCTTTGCGCTGGCCTTGACCACTTTTCCGTCTTTGAACTCTAATCGGATGCCTGAAACTTCCTTGCCTTTTTCAATCGCCGGATAGGTATATTCCACCCATCCATTAGCGGAATCTTCTACCGGTCCGGTGAATACCTCTCCGCTGGGCATATTGTTTGATCCATCTGAGTTAATGAATGTCCGACCTTCAACCGAGAGGGTAAGATCAACATTAGGGCTTTTCAGGGTGACTTCTTTTTTACCATTCAACCAATCGACAACTACCTGCTGCTCATCGTGGATTCTTTCCCATTCTGAAACCGGGTCACCCTGATCGGTATAGGTAGCGGAGTGTACAAAATCCTGATATTCACTTAAGCTCATATCGGCATCCTGGGCATAAGCAGGGCAAGGATATTGGGTAAGGGTCCACTTGAGATCGCCAGATGCAGCCCGTTCCATATAGATTTGCATTAGCTCCTGCCGAGCTTGAGCCCGGATTTGTTGTATTTTGGGATCGATATTGGCCAGATACTTGGTATTCTCAAAAGCTCGCAGGGCAATTAATACATCTACTTCCTTGTAAAGAGTCTTAGTAATTGGTGAGATCCAGGTGAGCTGGTCTTCAGTGGAATATTTTAGGCTGGTTTCAGTCAAATTATCAGAATTCATCATAATTGTGGGCAGGCCACCGGCTTCCAGCACTGCGCGCAGCACCTCATTGGCTAACGGCTCTGCAACTACGTGGCTGTTGATAAATACCCACTCTCCCGGTTGGACTTTTACTGAATAATTGACGAGCAAATCGGCAAGTTTTTTAATGCGGGGGTCAGACATCTTGGGTTCCTTTTCTAGAGTTAATTTTCATTCAAATACAGCTTTTTTATCTTATCATATTGGCTGGTAACTTCAAGCCATTCTGAAAGGCTTAATGTTTCAGCCCGTCTCTGGGAATTAATTTCTGCAGCGGATAGTAAAGCTTCTGTTTTTTCGGGAGTCCATTTTAACCCGGTAGAAAGTGAGTTGCGGATGGTTTTCCTTTTGTGAAGGAACCCTGCCTTAGCCAATTTGAAGAAGAGCTCCCTTTTTTCTACTGGCAGGATGGGCTCAGGGTAGAGATCAATCCGGATAACAGCAGAGTCCACTTTCGGGGGTGGATAGAATGCTTCCGCCGGTATCCGTCTCACCAGAGTTGGTTCCCCGTACATCAAAACACTTAAAGCGAGCACACTCATCTGACTGGATAAAGCACATACCCGTTGAGCAACTTCGTATTGGATAGTAAGTATAATTCGTTTTGGTTTTACCCCGGATTCCAGCAAATTCCGGATAATTGAAGATGTGATATAGTAGGGAATGTTGGCTACGACAAGATAATTATCCTCCGATACCAGATCCCCTGGTTTGAGCTGGAGGATGTCTCCCTGGACAATCCTGATATTGTTAAAAGATTGAAGATTCTGTTCCAGAATTGAGATCAAGCGTTTATCCAGCTCTACTGCGACAACTTGTTTAGCAGTCCCTGCCAAATGCCTGGTGAGGTGTCCAAGACCTGCGCCGATCTCAAGGACAGTATCCTGGCTTTTCACCTCAGCAGCATCCACAATATTTTCCAGGATGCTGGGATCGGTCAAGAAATTTTGTCCCAGATTTTTATCAAGCCGCAGATTATGTTTTTTCAGCAAGGCTGAAAGAGATTTGTTTTCAAGTGAGGTCATTATCTAGAGGGCATTATAACATTTGGATAGGTGAGGAAACCGTTTCCAGTGAAGAAAAAATATGACAACAAAATATCCCCAACCCATTTATAGCACAGAGCCTGGCTCCTGGGCTCAATCAACGGTCATTGACCGCTGGCCGGAAATCACAAATCGAGTAATCAAAGAAAACGAATTTCCTCCGCAGGTTCATGATCAATTGATCCAGCTCAGGGATGGAATACCTGAGGGGCCTATTCGTCAACTTATGGACCTGGGGGCTCCCGATATCAAATACTGGGAATCCTACATAACTCCCAGGGCAGGGAAAAACTGGCTGGAAATCCCCTGGTTTTTTGCTGAACATTATTTTTATCGGCGGATTATCGAAGCTGTGGATTATTTTAACCTCGGGCAGGATCCATTTGGCTACCAGAAAAAGCAAGGCTTGATTAAAACCCGGAAGGAAATACAGGAATATGCTTCCGTCTTAATGAATTGGATGGAAGACAAGGATCAAGCTCAGAGTCACATTTGCCAGGCGATTTATTTTTCCCTGTGGGGCAACCAGGCGGATTTGAGCCTCTGGCCGGCTGGAAGTTCCGGGACTCTTAAACATTTCTCTCAACAATTGTTCAAGAACAACCTTTTGGCAGATGACACAAACCGGATTATAAAATTGTTGTTTAAGAAAAGTTCACCTCTCAAAAGGGTGGACATTATGCTTGATAATGCTGGTTTTGAACTGGTATCTGATCTGGGTCTGGCTGACACATTAATAAACAATCATCTGGTAGATG
>CAZHHT010000012.1:0-42774 GCA_964532455.1 uncultured Anaerolineales bacterium | reverse complement strand
CCGGATCAGAAATCAGATAAGCCAGCAGCGGTCCACGGTGCATGCCTAGGCTGAGGAACATCTGAGCGATGGGGACTTCAACCAGAGTGGGGAAGTACATAAAAACACCAAAGATTACGCCAACGAAATTTCCAAGCAGAGAATTCTGTCCAGCAATGGCCTGGATCCATTCTGGTTTGATCAGTTCGCGGATAATACCAACGGCAAAAACCCCAACAATCAGCAGGGGGAAGATTTGTTTGATGAATCGCCAAGTTTCCCATAAAAAGTCGCGGGTTTCATCTGTTGTTAATTGGATGGGTATCATCCATCCCAGCAAGATGATAGTCAGCAGCACCCCAAAGAATTTACCAGTAAATAAGAGCATTACGCCCCCTGGATGGGGATTTATAGAAATTGCTGCGATTAACAGTGTTAATCCCACTAGGCCAGTTGAAATCCAGGTCCAGAGGTTAAAGCCGTCATGGATTTTTTCCAAGCCTTTCCAGGCAGTCAGTCCAATCAACACCAGTAAGCCAATCAGAAGAGCACCCTGCGCTGTGACTCCTTCTTCACCTTGGGAAGGATCAAAAGGAATCAGCTTGAATAACGTTTCCTGGAAGTTATTTACTCCCGGAAGAGCAAAATCAAACTGGAAGTAGGCAGTTTTCAGGATCTCGATCTGGAATGTCCCTACAATTAGCAAAGCTACCAAGAGCAGTAGGAAAACTATTGAAATCTTCCGCATCGAGGCTTGTCCCGCAAACAATAAATCAGTCGCCTTATCATGTTCGACGTCTTCTTTCCGAAAGATCAAGGCCATGATGATCCCCACACCGATACCAAAAGCAATCGATAAAACCAGACGGGCAATCGCTAAATCCATGCCAATTACAGCGCCGGTATAGGTCAGAGCCAAAATATTTACAGCTGGTGCTACAAAAAGAAAGGTGATTGCCGGTCCTAGCCCGGCGCCTTTTTTATGGATTCCAGCAAAGAGCGGAATCACCGTACAGGAGCACACAGCCAGCAGGAACCCAGCAGCAGCAGCAGCGGGATAGGAGATAAACTTGGGTGTGTTCCTTCCCAGAAAGCGGGTGACTGTTTCCTTGGGGATCAAGGCAGTCATTGCGCCGGCGATATAAAAGGCGGGGAGTAAACAAAGCAGCACATGGGCTGCCAGATAGGCAGCGAGATTGCCTACACCGCTTAAAAACAAATGGGATAAATAATCTACTGCAGCAGTCATAATACTTTGTCACCTCGTTGATGTATTCGTGTTAACGAATGTGTGTCTTGAATAAAAAACCCTGCAGTGGCAGGGATTCGGGAAAATATTTCGGCTCAGGAAATTTCCAGGGCGCTTGTAATAAATGAAACGAGCTCCGGCTGGGAGGGAATTTTTCCAGCTGAGACTACTTTTTCATTAATGACTAATCCAGGTGTGCTTAGAATATCAAATTCCATGATTTTTTGATAATCAGTCACCTTTTCAAAATCAGCTTCAATTGCTAAATTTTCAATGGCTTTTCTAGCTTCCTGTTCCAGTTTTTTGCAATTTGGGCACCCTGTTCCAAGAATTTTGACCTTTAACATCAAATTTACTCCTTATTAATTAATTAATTTTATAGTTTATGTTCTTAAGTACATTTTGGGCATTCACAATTTGCCTGATTTGACCCATCTGAGAATTCTGGCAGTTTTTCTGAAGATATAAGCAGTATTTCAGCAGTGGATTTAATCAATTCGAAGATCCGGTTATCAGCGACCCGGTAGTAGATGTATTTTCCATCGCGCCGGGTTTTTAATATTCCCGCATCGCGCAATACCATCAGGTGCTGTGAGATATAAGCCTGGCGTTTTTTTAGCATGGCCTCCAGATGGCAGACACAGGCTTCACCATTTCCAATACTGAACAGAATCTGGATCCGAATTGGCGATCCAAGTACTTTAAGGTAATTGGCAATTTTATTTTCTGCTTTGACGGATATCATATTCATATAAAAGAATATGATACACCTTTGATTAGAATTTGTAAAGGTTTCGTTTCAGTAAATTGTTTAAATTAGAGTTTTGCCGAGATCTCATGGAAAACCAATAACACCTTGAGCCCAGAGGCAGCCTCCGCAAGTAGGGTGTCCGTATCCCATACAGTCCAGGAAATTATCTTCTGACAGCCAACAATCCCTGCAGTTCAGGTAGGGAGAATAACTTCTTTTTAATATCCTGGCACGAAAGTTTTTGTAATCCGAATCAAGCCAGATTTCGCGAATAGAACGGGATTCAATATTACCCAACGAATGCCTGAAAACCTGATGCTTCCAGTTCCCGGCGAAGGTTCTATGGTCGCACAAAAGCGGAAGACAGGGACTGATTTCTCCAACCCAGCGTACAGCTGTTGCTTCTTTGATTACATAGGGGCAGATAGGATCCCAGTTCATCAGACTGCCGGAGATTTTTACTCCTGGTTCCACTTGTTGAATATTCAATATCTCATCCAGTCTAGGAATCCATCCATCCATTTCAAATCTTGTCCCGTTTCCTCTAGGGCGTCCATGTCTATCTAGATAAAGAGCTTCTTTGGCAATGTCCTCTGAATAAGCTTCCATATGGGTGAAAAAGAATGAATTGGCGCCCAAGCGTTTGCCAAGGTCAATGATTTCCAGTAGATCGGCTGCGTTTGTCATCATTAATGCAAAAGCAATCCCAATTTCTGGGCCATGAGGGCTACCGGGCAGGAGTTGTGTTCTTTTCTTGATCTCCTGGAATCGTTCCAGATTATGAATGATTTGGGGGAGATAATTACCCATACGAATATACTGGTAACTTTCCGGGTGACTGCCGTCCAGGGAGACTCACAATTGATCGATGCCTGATTTTATTAGGGCTTTCGATATCTCCTCTTCAATCAAGGTACCATTTGTGATCAGAGAAGTTACGGCTCCGATTTGCTTTCAGGATCATATCGAAGATATAGGGGCGGGAGAGGGGTTCACCGTAACCGCCAAAGAAGATCTCTGGGACAGGATTTAGACGCTCGATGTCCTGATCAATTTCTGGTAAGTCGTTATTGACATAGTGCTAGGGCTGTGATGCCAGGTATTTCTGATACAGATCCTGCATTCCAGATTGCGGTGGTCTACATATATCCTATTCAATGTCTGAGATGGCATGTTGAGATGGAATCGATCACCAGCTTGCTCAGAAAGCATTTTAATATTGGGGACCAATCCAGGAATGGTTCTGGTCTGTTCGGAGTTATCTCTTGTTCTTTTCATTTGAGCAATCGTGACACTTACATATTCAATAACATGAATATTTTAGCATAAAATAACATTATTCAATAAAAAAATCAAGCCATTATTAATATGGAAAAAACCGCTCTCCTGAAGTGAAAAGCGGTTGTGCTTCATGTGTGAGAGATTATAACCAATAGGAGAAGGGGGAAATCCAAACTCCCATCCCGTTATCCCACCGCTGGAGTGTGGATATTTCTATCCGGCTAGCAGGTGATTTTTATCATCCTTACATAGTTCTCCGTATGGAGGTTAGATAAAATTCATTTTTTTCCTTATTTTTCTATCGACACCTCAAGCCCTTAAGGAGTTGTTGGTATTTTGAGAACAAAACCAACCAAATATCCAATCAGCGCGCTCATCATACCAATGGCAGCCATCTCAAATCCGCTTTTCCCAGCGTGACCAATGGTGGTACGGGCCTTGTAAACACCCACCGCGAACAAAGTTGCCGCAGAGATAATTAATGAGACCCATATGCTGGTTGTGACTTTTAAGAAGGGAAATGGAATCATGGGAATGAGCGATCCTACAACCGCTGCGATTCCCACAATGATAGCTGAACGGAAAGCATCCCGATGCTTGACGGGGGTCAGCTGATGCTCTTCAGCCATCATAACACCTACCCAAACATCTTCATCGGCGGTTATCTTTTCAACAATTTGATTGAGTATCTCGCCTTCAAAGCCTTTCTTGCGATAGATTTCGTAGATTTCTTCACGTTCAACAGCAGGAACCATTTGGACATGCCGGTATTCGCGTTCACGTTCGCTTTCGTAATGGGCGGTTTCAGCCAGAGTGGTTGTGTAAGCTACGGCTGCCATCGAAATTGACTCGGCGGAGGTAGCTGCCAAACCGGCTACCAAGACAATTCGAGGATCACTAGTAGCTGCTGCAATACCCAAGACAATCCCTAAAACATTGACGAGGCCATCTTGCCCGCCGAGGATAACATCAGCTAGGATTGATTTATAACTATGGGGATCTACATGTTGATGGTGATTGATTTGGTCGTGTTCTCCGTTGGGGAGATGTTGATTAGTGATTGCAAAGGTCATGGTTTAATCCTCTTTTGGATTAGTTATATTTTTTCTCAATGGCATATAATGAATGTTTTTCATGTTGTAGATTCTACTAATAAATACAACTTTGATGGTTGTGCAAGGTAAACTGGTGTTATATAAGCCTCTTGAGACCTGGAAGTCAAAGAAGTGTTTCTGAGCTACAACCAGCTCGCTCTGCGTGCCTACGGCAACTTAAGAACAAAGATACCAGAGATATGCTTTGTTGAAAATGGATAATTATCAAACTGAGATTGTTAGTGTAATCAAGTCGCCTTTACTAGAATTGATCTATCCCTTTCAAGAATTCAAATAGAAAGCAGGAAAAAAAGAAATGAATCGAGCCGGCAATCCAGTTAAATTCCGGAAAGTTTCTGGTGCAACGCCGGTGCAACCGGGATGGAAAGGATGGATTTTGTGTTCTTAATGGATCTTTTTTAGTCCATTTCATCGAGAGGATGGACAGATTTTACCCCCATGGAAAGGATTTTCAGACCCTCCTGCCAATTCGAAGGCAGACGCCTGCCCTGAGCAGCATTACCCCGAGTGTAATCGAGGAGGAATGCGTATCGAAGGTCTCTATCCATTGAACTTCGGGTTCGCGGTAGGGCTATTATCCACTAGGTGCATTTTTCGTCAATTTAAGGCACGAAATATTCATTTTTCTTTGAATAATTAAGGTGGGATTTTTCAGGATTACCGTTCCTGGTGCAATCTAGGTGCAATTAAAGGGCGAAAAGACCAAATAGCAAGGGATAAGTTGTCGATATTGCCAAAAAACGCTTAGAATCAGCTTTTAAGTAGGGGGGAAAAAGAGGGGTTTTAGGGGGCGTCAGACAAAAAGTCAGGTGAAGATCAGAATGTAATAATGACCTACCTCCTCTATGCTGCGATACTACCACTACTTACTGTCTAGCATATGTAACAGAGGCAGGTCAATAGCAGTTATTCATCAATCTCTGTGAAAGTTTCCATGATATGGATCCCGTGCTTGTTAATCTCCTTCATGAAGGATTGATACGCTTTGTCTTTGAAACATTCCTCAGGGGGAACTATGCCCTTGGTGGTAATTTCCCCTCGTCCGATTAAAACTGCACCAATGGCTGCTGAAAAGCCTGTCACGCGAGCCATTGAAGAAATATTATTGTCGGTATCAGCTTCGTCCCATAAATAACTGTCTACGCTGTACAGCTTACCGTTCTTTCGTCCTGTGACTGTGTTCCACATCACGCATACATCGGTGTCTCCCTTATGGGGGATAAGTTTGGGCTCAAGCACGGCAAGAAGAAACTCGCGGGGAGAGATAGCGATTTCCTTAATCTCAATTGGCTCTAGGTGGAGCATACCAGTCTCTTTTAGTGTTTGAATCCCTTGCCAGTGACCTGGCCAACGAATAGTTTTTTCTGCGAACTCTTGGAGGTTATTTCGCGTGTATATTATGCTAGGCATACCAGGAGTGATGGCACACTCTAATATTTCATTGATATCAAACTTGTTAAAATTAAAACTTTCCAACTCTGTTCCCGCTTCGATTGAAACCACTTTACCCTCTTTTAGGACCATAAGGTTGACCATGTATTCACGTAAAACATGTTCAAAAGACCAGGTGATCATATACTTTAGAGGATGGCGGCTGGATGCAGCTTTGGAAGGAATCCCACCTACTCGGGCAACAACTTTCTCAGCCTCATCAAGTTTACGGATGCCCTCACCTACCATGATATTGCTAATACCTGGTGCAAATCCAATACCATCAAGGAATGTTATGCCCTTTTTAATGGCCTTGTTATGGAGAAGGTCTCCATATTCGTTCAATGTCAAACCATCAGGGAGTTTTAAACCCTCAATTTCATCGAGATCTGGCCGCCTATGATACTCTTCCAGCACATCAACTAAATCTAACCCGGCAGTTATTGCCGTATCCAGCAATGCATAGCTTGTCCTTCTGTCGGGAAGAGTTGAAACACCCACATCATACTTTGACATTAGATCCGCGGTTGCTTTAAGATCGAGTACATCTTGTTCGTGTATTTGTATTTTCGGGCTTCCGATCCAATCACTTGTAGTGCGTAGGTTCTTTTCATTCCGGCCAACAAGGCCTACTGAAGTGACGTCTTCCCTCTTTACGAGGTCCCACGCAACGGCTGCTCCAATTTTGCCCGACCCACCAAATACTAGAATTTTCATTGTTTCATCTCCTGGAATAGAACATAGATAAATATTTCAGCGGTGGGCTAACATGTGACCCGCCACCAGTTTTAGCAACAGTCTTTATGTTAGTGTAAGTTGATGAAATTGGGTAGGGGGAACCATGATTGTTACTGGAACCACGTTTTCATCCCCTCAGCCGCCCAGCAATTGCTGAGGGAGAGGCAATAGAACGAATAATTTCTCTGACAGAGGCCGTGGACGCGCCAATTTACATCGTTCAAATTTCATCAGCCGTAGGGGCCTAGGCGCTGGCCAATGCGCAATTGCAGAGGAAGAATGTGCTTGGTGAGACTTGCCCCCAATATCTGGTGTTGACGGAGGCCGAATACCAGCACTCTGGCTTTGAGGCCGCCAAATTTGTTTGCCAGCCTCCGCTGAGAAAAACGGGGGACTGCGCGGCGTTGTGGAAAGCCCTAGGAGACGGAAGCAATCAAACAATTGGAACAGATCATTGTCCATTCAACTTTATTGGGCAGAAGGATTTAGGGAGAGAACGTTTTACAGAAATTCCCGGCGGACTACCCGGTATAGAATCCAGATTATCACTTGTTTATTCCTATGGTGTATCCAAAGGTTTAATCAGCTTGAATCAATGGGTGTCCCTATGTTGCACCAATCCCGCTGTCATATTTGGACTTTATCCTCAAAAGGGGTCCCTCCTCCCGGGAGCAGATGCCGATATCGTTCTCTTCGATCCAGCACTGAAAAAGAAGCTCTCCCAGAACATGCTTCACGAAAACGTCGACTACACCCCTTACGAAGGCTTTCAGCTTCAGGGGTATCCTGTAAAAACGGTGCTGCACGGCGAAGTTCTCATCGATGACGGGATAGCAATGAAAATTAAAGGGAAGGGAAAGTATTTGAAATGCGGAACACCTCAGATTTAATTGCCGCCGGTTCGATAAAGCACCATTCCGCCTCTTCATTTGGGCAATATGAGTGAGTAGATAAGTAATACTGAACGTATTCTAATTTGAGAAGAAGGTGTAATACATGGACGGAATGTTTATTCTCCCAGATTGGTTGATAATTGGTGCCCTCCAGGTGCCAAAGAAAGATTGGGGTATCCGTATCTCGAGGAACATGATTACTGATGTAACCAGTAATGATCAATTGCGAAAAAAGTTCAAAGGTGATGAAATCCTGGAAGCACCTGGTAAAGTGTTATCGCCAGGATTCGTAAACACACACACACATATTTACTGAATTTTAGCCCACGGCATCCCACTGGAAAAAGCCCCCTCGGGTTTTTGGCCCTTTCTCGAAGATTTTTGGTGGCCGCTGGTAGAAAACCAGCTAGATAAAGAAATGATTTGCATTGCGAACGATTTGAGATGCGCTGATATGCTCAAAAGCGGTGTTACTTCATTTTTTGATTGCACTGAAGCGCCATATGCTCTGCCCGGTTGTTTGGTTGCTCAGAAGGAACGTGTTCTTAAAAGTGGAATGAGAGGTATATTATCATTTGAAGCGACAGAACGAATTAGCACAAAAAATGGAGAGCTGGGGCTGAAAGAAAATGCCGATTTCATTGATGTCTGCAATCAAGAATATGGCCTGGTTTCCGGATTGATGTGCATTCATACGACCTTCACCTGTTCACCTGATTTCATACGCACAGCATTCGATATGGCCTGCGATAGAAACGTGCTTCTTCAAGCCCATGTCTCAGAGGGCACTTACGAACCCGAATCCACATCGAGCAAATATGGCCTGAAACCCATGCAGTTTTACGACTCACTTGGCGTAGCTGGCCCGGGGTTGCTTGCCTCACAATGTGTCCATTTGGATGAAGCCGAGATTCAGATTATTTCCCAACGTGGGATTCACGTCAGCCACCAGCCGCTGTCGAATTGCGAAGTGGAAGGTGGCATTGCTCCAATTCCTCAACTTTCCGCATTAGATATTACGATGGGGTTAGGCAGCGTTGGATACATCGATAATTTCTTTGAAGTAATGAGAGGTGCCTTCCTGATTCATAAAGCCTACCATCAAGATCCCGGAGTGATGCCGGCCCAGGTAGTCTGGCACCTGGCAACCGAGGGAGGAGCGCGCGCTCTTAACCTGGAGAAAGTAGGAAGGCTTGAACCCGGTTGGAAGGCAGACCTCCAGTTGATAGACGGAGATCTGCCTGCTCCGTTGAGCGAGTATAACCTTTTTGAGCAAATGCTCCTTTACCTCAATGAAAACGATGTCAGCATGGTGATGGTTGACGGAGTGATACGCGTCCAGAATTACGAGGTT
Source organism: uncultured Anaerolineales bacterium (assembly GCA_964532455.1). Taxonomy (GTDB): domain Bacteria; phylum Chloroflexota; class Anaerolineae; order Anaerolineales; family UBA11858; genus B10-G9. The sequence continues at coordinate 33,983 of CAZHHT010000012.1, read as the reverse complement.
TTAGATGTTGATCGGTCTATCCTGTTATCGAGAACAAGATCTGCGGCTGAACGATTATGGTCGGTAAGAAGTTAGGCTATGAGATACTCTTCCCGACAACAGGAAGTTTATTCTACTTGCTGGTAATTATCACGAATAAATCATCGAAGCAGGTAATATTGCGCTTTACAAAGACCTCCGATTTATCATAATCTTGGAGGACTATCCCGTAGGGATACGCTATAATAAAGTCAGCTAAACCAGCCCTTTCAGTTATCAGAAGGTATAGGAGATCTTGTGAGTTCAAAAAAACGTACTGGTTTTGGATCCTATCCGCTGCGTTACCTGGCGTTAGGTCTGCTCATGAAGGAGCCAGGACACGGCTATCAGCTCGATCAGATCCTGTCTGAAAAGTTTGGGATGATTTGGAAAGCTGGTCAGACCAAACTATATGTCACACTCTCTGATCTTGAAAAACAAGGCTTGCTGCGGATAGAACTGGAGCGGCAGAAAAATCGGCCGGACAGAAAGGTTTACCATCTCACAAAGCAGGGCAAGGAAACTTTTCTGGATTGGGTGGGGAAACCGGTCCCTTCGCTCAGGGCAGCTCGGGTTGAACTGCTTGCCAAGCTGCGGTTTCATGATTGGTTGGTTCTGCCGAACGCTACCGAATTGATCCACTCCCAGCAGGAAATCTTCCATAAAATGATCACCGAATGGAAAGAGGAAAAAGCTGGAGAGAAAGACCCCTTTCTGGAGCTGGTCTATGATTTTCGCATCAAACAGGCTCAATTTATCAAGGATTGGCTGGAAACCTATCAAAAAAAGATCATCAAGACGAGTGAAAAACAATGATCGAACGACATTATTAAGTGTTCTGTGATCTTTTTTTTAATTCCCTATTTGCAAAAATAATATTTGACTGGAAAGACAATTTGTCATGGTTCTTATCCATCCAGAAGCTCAATTCAAAATGGGTTCTTCAACAATATTTAAAAGACCCTCAATAATATTGCTCGCTCCATACTACTACACCACTACGTTCTGCCGTCAAGACTCCAAGAAATATCAGGAATTGTTTTTTACTTCAATAAGGAGAATGACCTGGCCGGTTGAAAAAGGTTGTTCTTCGCTGGCACGATACGTCGGACTCTCAGTAGTAAAGCTCACTAGCCGCTGCGCAGTGCAGCGGAAGTACAGTCAACTGCAGTAGTTTTGTTAAGGGCCGAAGCCCCCAATGAGTTCTTTACAATGATCTCCTAGACTGGTAGTTTGCCCATCTTGAATAGCCTGGTAAGATGCGGAAAACGCACGATCCATTATTTCTATCGGGATAAGTCCCGACAGGGAAGGGTCGTTGAAATCTAAGTAGGCAAAGAAATAGGTTGACCAGAAAGGCGCAATGATCGCATAGTCATTATTGTGCGCAGTAATAGTTAATACATTGAGGAATTGAGAATCAAGCAGTTTCCAGAAACTATAAACATCCCGGGCTAAGAATGCCGGATTGGTTGGGTCTCCTCCTAATTCAGAAGCCTGCGCCTTATATAACCACGCTTCACTGCTAATGATCTCAAGAGAAGGATTTATCGCGCGTACTAACTCTGGCCACGTTTCCAACAATTTCAGGTAATCGGTGACGTTGTTAGTGAGTGGATAGGAATGAATATCGATAAAATCGAGGCCTTCTATTGATGCGAAATTTGTTATGAAATCTGGCGTCTCCCATGTACTACTGCCAGCACCGAGTTTAGTAGTACAATCCGGCAAATCGACGGGCACCTGGTTTACGATGCCTGCTACATACGCATACCAGTCAGCTGTAGACATTTGTAGCTGTAGAGCCGACTCGAAAGTACCAGGTTCAGTTGCCAGGGATAGATAGTCTGGATTAACTTGTTCGATGATATTGCGCACTTCCGCGTAATTCTCTTGGCGAAATCTGTTCTTATTCAGGGTTGAATAGTAGGATGTCGGATCAAGTAATGCGTAGCCGGGGAGCAGGACATTGTGCTCAACAATGACTTTGAGACCAAGCGAGCGTATCTCAGCGGAGATTTCTTTGTAAGCCTTTAGATAAGCTGGCGCATCGGCGTTAAAATTAGAGGTGAGAAGGGGATAGTTAATCTGAAGCACAATACCTTGAACACCAAGGGTGGCGAGTCGATTGAGGATCAGGCTGTTTCCCGATCTAAAGGTGGGATCGAGTAACTTGCTACCATTATTGCTGCTTGCAGAAAGGAGTGTAGCGGCATAGATAACAGGTGCATGGCTGCCATTCCAATCAGCACGTAATTCATTTTCGCGCTTCGAGAGATTCGTAGAAAGTTCCTCATAAAGGGTGGAAAATTCTGCCGGATAAAGTCGTGACTGAAAAGGGTGAGAGGGATTATCTCCCTCTCCACAGCTGGCGAGGAAGATGCTGCCGATAACCCCGAAAACAATAAATAAGGTTCGCATATAGAACTCTTTTTCCAAAGGCTAATAACAGCCAATGATCGGGCCCGCTTTTCCTGATGGCGGGCGTCGTAAATGCTTATATCATTAATACAAATCTTAAAAAAAAAAGTTGCACTAATTACCTAAAATGCTAGTTAGTTTTGACCGGTTATCACTCAATTCCAATCAATATATTGGGCTTTAAAAAATAAGCCGAGAATCCTAAAGCTACTAACAGGGCAAGTTATCCGGCGTATTACCTGACGTTATTGATAGATATTTCACGAAATTCCTAGAATAAAATCCTTGATATCCGTTTTAAGACTGGAGCCTATTGTCACGAATACTTAAAATTATTTGAATGTTAATAATGAATCCATACTAATCAACAATGGACAACCTCGTCCTGAGGGTGTCCATAGCAATGTTGGTTATTTGTTATTTTTTCCGAATAGTGTGCCCGGGTTCTTGTAACACTCGAATCGCGCATCTTTTTTGCCCAGCATATTTTTTGAAAATAAGATCATGATTTAACCCGAAATTTACATAACGATAAAAAGATAAGAAGTGTTTCACTGGGGTTTTATTGGCAAAACAAGAACAATGTGCTAAAATGCCCCCCGGCAGAGCTGGTTGATAGGCTCTGCTGAATGCTGTATAGAATAATCAATAGATAGCGTAATATTCTCAGGAAAGAAGAGGATTTGAGTTGAGTATCCGGTTTGACCGGTTTAGAGGTAAAAAATGCAGATTGGTATCGTAGGTTTACCAAATAGTACAAAAACGACCATTTATAATGCTCTGACCCACAGTCAGGAACAAACAGCTGCTACCAGTTCAGGGAAGGTGGAGGTGCATACCGCCATGGTAGATGTACCTGACCTGCGTGTGGAAAGATTAAGCGAGATATTTCAACCGCGGAAAACTACTTATGCACGAGTACAGTACAACGATGTCGCTGGGTTGCGGGTGGGGGTAGGCCAGGATGGCGCTTTAAGCGGGCAGCTTCTTAACGCAGTTGCAAAAAGCGATGCCTTGCTGCACGTGGTGCGGGCTTTTGAAGATGAACACATTCCGCATCCGGAAGGCTCTGTGGATGCAATCCGGGACTTAGCCGCCATGGAATTTGAGTTTTTGATATCAGACTTGCATATTGTGGAACGCAGGCTGGAACGGCTGGAACATGATCTCTCAAGGAAAGGGTCTTATTCTGAACGACCTGCAGATCAAGCAGAATTTGACTTATTAATTCGGATTAAAGATGCCCTTGAACAGGAAATCCCCATCCGGGATCTTGATTTTACGCTGTCAGAGGAAAAACGCCTACGCGGTTATCAATTTTTGACCGCGAAACCGGCTTTGATAGCTATCAGCGTTGGTGATACCGGAAGCGATGATCCGGATGATTACTCGAATTACAAGCACAATCATTCAGATGTGGTATGTATCCACGGGGCTTTGGAGATGGAGATAGCCCAACTTTCCCCTGAGGATGCAGAAGTATTCTTGGAGGAATACGGTATCAATGAACCGGGTTTAAACCGGATGATCCGGCTGAATTATAAATTACTAGGTTTGCAGTCTTTTTTTACTGTTGGCGAGGATGAAGTGCGGGCTTGGACCATACCCCAGGGGGCAAATGCGGTTGAGGCAGCAGGCACAATACATTCAGATCTGGAAAGGGGCTTTATTCGAGCAGAAGTTGTCAGTTATCAAGATTTAATAAAAGCCGGCTCACTAATTGAAGCAAGGAAAAGAGGGACGGTGCGCCTGGAAGGGCGGGATTATAAAGTCCAGGACGGTGACATCCTTAATATCCGGTTTAATATCTAACAAACAGATTACAGCTCTTCAGGGGATTTCTGAGGTGAGCAGGGGGACAACCAGCGAACAAGTGTGTGTTTGTCCTTACTTTTTGGATGTCTTATGGATGCCTAGGCGATTTTGCCCTAAGGCAGGAATCTTGTTTTGTTTTTCCCCGTTTGTTATTTTAGGTAAGAAATCAAGTTCCCTCGGAATGTATAAACTTAAATTTTTCTTCTTGGGTTAATTGGGAACAAAACCAAATCTTTTTCCAGTGCCTGAGGATGGAAACCACCTTCACGACCCCGAGGCACATCAAAAGTAATCGGTGCGATCCGGGTAGTGACAGTCTTGAACTTGAAACCGTCGACATGACCTCGGCGCTAAGTAGATCGTTCTTATGGACCCACTCCTGCCATACCATTCTTTATTTATCAAATTTACAGAAAGAAGTTTACACTACTTGTGGTTTAATTCATTACCATACCGGTAATTTAACTGGAATAGCCTTCTGTCATGGGTCATCCCTGGAAAGATTAGCATTATAACGATGGGAAAGAAGAAAGGGTAAGAAAATAAGGAAGGATTTATTTGCAGCCGGAATATTCCTGGAAATACACCACACCATCGCAGACTAATTCTCCTTGAGTGTCAGTATAGCATTCTGAGCCAGTGTAACCCTTTCCTTTGCCAAACACAAAGACAGGATCATCGCCAAGAATTTCTACTTTATCAGATACCCGAAGGCATTCATCTAACCAGGCAAAGGAGAAATGCCAATCGTAAGAAACAATCTGGAATTCTCCATCCAGTTTAATAAAAGAATAGAAGCCTGACGGGCATGACTCACATTCGATGTCACCGTAATTGGTGACTTTCCCGCAGACGTCACGAAATTTACCTTCATCATCGGTTGTAATAGACTTCGGACTACTGCAGTTACCCCGATATACACTTGTGGCTTTTGGTGAGGAAACGGTGGTTGTCAACTCAATAACTTGCTCTAGTTGGGTTGGATCAGGCGTGGAGTTGGAAAAAACAGCTGAAAGTTCTGTGCTGGAATAGAGTTCTGTAATGCCATCTGTGCCGGAATAGAGTTCTGTAATACCATCTTTGGTGGCATAAAGCATTATTGACATAATAATTGCAGCAGCAACGCTGGAGATCGTTAACATAGATAAGCTCTCCTTGCGCACCATTGTTTTTGATGCATGCAAGAAGGAGAATATGGCTCCGATGGGGATGAATGTCATTAAAAAAGCGCCAAATTTCTTATTTGTAGTTTGATCCTTTTTTAATGATACTTCTGTAAAAGCCCAGAAACCGATAAGAGCCCGGGTTAATACCTGGGATGTTATAAGGGCGATTAAAATATTTTTTGTAGTTCCAAAGTCAAGGAATATTGGGAGAAAGGTGAGGGCAATGTTGATTCCCCAGAAGAAGATCAACAACAACAACAGGCTTAATAGCGTCTGTTCCGGGGGAATGTAAGAGTCAGTTTTTGGGGTTTTTAGAATTTGCGGAGTATCATCTTCCGTGCCGTTTACTGTTTTATAACCGCAGAAGGGACAGGATGGCGAATCAGGTGGAATCTCCTTATAGCATTCTGGGCAGTATTTCATCATGTTCATAAATAATTTCAGCCTAAATAAATGAAGTGATTACCTATTGGAGTATAGCATGAACGATAGAATTCAAGAGGCGTTTTGCTATACTGTTTTGTAAGAGTCAGGCCTTTTTTGCTTGATTTGCGGATTGGTGGTTAAGAATTTCGTTAGGGTTGCTTTGTCTTGTTAAAGATAATGCTCCAATCTACCTTGACAAAATATGGAGTGTAATTTTCCTGAGCTCGGTTGTTAGCCCAGCCTATGATCAGGTTATCTTTGGCTGCGTTCGTACAAAGGTAGCGGACATCGGGAAGGATGCCAACTCGGGCAAGATCAAGGCGATCTGAATCCCAGCAGATCTGGATAGTGAGATCACCATCAGTTTCTCCATCTGTGTGCTGACTGCAGGCAGTCTTCAGCAGCTCAAGCTGATCAGCCGTGACTTGTGAATTGTTCCTTAATAAATATTCGGCAAGAGCGGCACCCCGATCTCCATGACCGGGATCCAAAGATTGGTTGTGGCGGCAGGCATCGTGGAAAATAGCAAACAGGGTGATTACAATGGTGTCGCCGCCTTCAATTTCCGCTAATCTTAACCCGTTCTCTAAAACCCTTCCCCAATGGCTCAAGCCGTGAACGCCGTCCGGGGGAAGCTGATATTGAGCTGCGATTTGAGAGAGCAGGGGAGCCAAGTCCATAATGCCAATATTATCCCATTAATTTAGTAGATGGGTAAAAATTCCGGTATAGCTATTTGTACATGATTTGCAGGTATTCTTTTTGAGAAACCAGATAAAAGCGAGACAATAAAAAGGGTTTCCAGATAAATTTCAATCTGGCACTAATATTACCTAGATTATTACTATAAGTACGAAATGGGATCTATTATTAAGGGCTTAAAGCCAATACAAATAAACTGAATTACAATCAGGTAGATAATTAGTAAAAGGATATTTAATGGGGATGCACAGAATCGGCTGGTTTTCTTATCTCAGCTATGATGATAAACAAAGTAAACCAGCCATTACCCCTGAATTGCAACCCGAGTCGGGGATTTGTGTGTCCCTACCGCCTCCAAGTAAAAAACAAACCCATTTTAATTGAGCAAGATTTATTTTCACCACTGGGTTATTCCAGAGGAGTGCAGATAAAAAAGTATCCGTATAAACAATTTTCCTGTAAATTTTCTAAGGGTTGGTTTTTAATGGAATCAAACTGCTCTTCGGTGTGTTCATGGAAACAGAGGTGAATTTCACTTGAATTCGGTGAGAGTGCACCTATCACAGCCTTTTCGATGTTCTGTTTATATTCTTGTGATCCAGATTCGTAATGCAGATAGGTTGTTTGATCAAGGGTGATTGATCCATAGAAATAAGTATGGTCCCAAGTAGCTTCCCCTTTGCCGGAGGTATTGTCTTCACTTGGTAAATAAGCATACAAATCAACATCTGCACTGTAGAGAGGAATACTATATAATCCGTGGAAATTTAAATCATAGGTCACTTCTGTTGAGCCTGCTTGAAGATTTAAATTAAATTCAGCAAAGTCTACAAGAAGATCGGGGTTGGTATCCTGTGCCAGATCTCCCTGGAGCGCATGATAATAATTTCCATTTTTTGGATCGCAGGTCCATTTAAAAGCGAATTCTGAATCATCAACAGAGTTGGGAGATTGTGCGGAATCCACTGTGGCTTGAGCCTGGTCTTGTTCTTTCTCTTCCTCTGGTTCACAAATATCCACACCTGCTGCTTGGGCAATTTCTATTTGTCCCTGCAGCAGGCGCTGCACTCCCTGGAAAACCACCTGTTTGATTCGTTCCCTGCCCAGGGATTTAGCAGTATTTTTTACAAGGTTTTTGAGTACCCCCCCCGCTGAGTGTTCCGCCTGAAGCGACTATCTGGAGGACTTCGGGACCCATTCGACTCAAGAAGTTTCTTCCAACCGGTCCGATTCTGTGCCAGATATTACGGGAATTTCGCTTGATAGAATGCCACATACTTGTAAAGGATTTACGTTGGTCGCCCCGCATTTTGTGATAAAAGCCAATCTGGCTGTTAATTTCACCTTTCTTTTTTTGGCAGTATTCGTTGACCTTAGTTGCTTCGCAATCCTTGCCCTCAGAGCGAAGTTTTGTAGTGAGCAACCGGCAGTTGGCGTCCAAATCATTGCGCTGCATCTTTTTAGCGTGAATGATCCTAGCCAGCAGTGCACTAGTATCAATAGCAGTCTCCCTGCAATAGGAGGGGGATAAAAGCCCCAAAGAAGCAGTCGAATCATCAATTTCACTCTCGTCCGTTAGAATAGCATCACTGATGTACATAAGAGCAGCTGCATCATCGATGGCTTTTGTTATTTGTTCTTCCGCTTGCACTGGTTCCAGAGGAATTAAACTGCAGGTAAAGATCAGCAGCAAAAATAAGGATTTATATTTCATTCCTGATCTCCTTTTTGGGAGAATTGTTTGTTGATTCCTGCTCAGTAGTGATTGCCAGGGCTTCGATGTACACCAGCTCATTATCTTTTAAACCAAAGGTCAGGGATTGAGCATAATACACAACGCCATCCTTTAGAAACTCTTTTTCCAGTGGAATTTCAACATAGGTATCAATTCCTGCTGTAGCGATTATATCTTCAAGGCTCATGAAGGCACCAAACTGCTCCGGGTAATACGGCAGGGGATCCAAGGTGCCAAGATCGTCCACTTCAATGGGATCCTCTGCAATCAGCTCGCCGTTAATGAAGGTGAGTCCAATCCCCTGGGTGTAATAATCCTAGGTTTCTAAACGAACGGGAGCAACACCCCCATCGATTGTCTCCTCTTCGTAAAAGAGAATTGTAAAAGCCTCTGGATATCCGTAAGCAAATAATTGCTCTTCCTGTCCAGGACTAAGGGTGTAGGGGTCTTGATGCTGCGCGCCTGATTCCTGGACATCAATGATTTTTGGCGCTTCCTGATATCCGAGCCAGCCGGCATAAAGGTAAACCCCAGCGATGAGAAGGATGAACAATAATACAAAACCACAGCCAAGGGCAAATACAATCCAACCGCGTTTTTTCTTCGGTTGAATTTGTCCAGATGTATTAGTATGATTCATAATTGCTCCTTGAAGTAGGGATGAAATATCAATTGAGGTACAAAAAATAACCGCAGGGAACTGCGTCAAGTTGGTAATGGATCCGCAATGAGCTGAAATCCGACCAACCCCTGCGGCATTAAAGACCGGCATGACAGATTTGCTAAAAAACAAATCTAGTTTAAAACCAATAAAAAATGTAGATAGAAAAAATTGAAAGAAAGAAATTTTTGCTTTAGAAGGTTATTATCAGTATACAATACTGAGCGGTTTGGTTCAAGCAAAATTACCCAGATAAGCTGAGTATGATATGCTATAGAAAGTAAAAATAAAATTGATTTTATTGATTGAAAACGTAGTGTATATCAAGGGCAATGACAGAGTTATGCGGAGATTGATGAAAAGAATTCTCGGTGAGCGATTAAATATTGATTGGAAAATTGCTGTTATTACAATTATCAGCACTTTGTTAATCATGGTTGATTATTATTACAGTCCAACTTCCCGCAACCATCTGGACAGCATTTTGCTTTTTGTAATTATTCCGTTTGGAATTACAATATTCGTTTTTAAGGAGAAAACTTCGGATTACGGTTTTACTTTGGGGGATTGGAAAACCGGACTGCTGCTGACATTTCTCGGATTGCTTTTTATGGCTCCAATTATCTGGTTTCTCGGTACCAGGAATTCTGGCATGAAAGGATATTACATCTTTTCTCAAGAGGGATTAATTTGGAAGAAATCCCTTGAGCTTTTTGGGTGGGAATATATGTTCAGGGGATGGATCCTATTCGGGTATGCCCGTAAATACGGCCCGGATGCCCTTTGGATTCAAGCAGTACCCTTTGCTGTTGCTCATCTTGGCAAACCGGAAGTTGAGACCTTCTCCACAATATTTGGTGGATTTGCATTTGGTTGGGTAGCCTGGCGTACTGGATCATTCTTTTATTCTTTCCTTATTCACTGGTTTATTGCTACATTTATTGTGATCGTATCCGCTATGGGTTTTTGATAAATGGAAAAGCAAAATAGTGCCTGTGGATCAATAGGATCGTATAGCTTATGAGTATTAAGGTTATCATTGCTCCCGCTGGATCAGGAAAAACCACCTGGGTTGCTAAGAGGACCCGGGAACTTTCATCTGCGTTAATGGATACTCCGCGCGTAATCGTGACTTCCCGAATTCAGGCGATGGCTTTCAGGCAGCGACTGGCCCAAGATGGAGGAGCTATCGGGGTCAAGGTTGGCACCTTTGAGGATTTGGCCCAGGAGATTCTCAGCCTTGCAGAGGTCTTCAATACCCGGATATCTGAAACAACCCAGACGCGACTAATGCAGAATATTGTGCAAAACTGTAATTTGGACTACTACGGTGGAATAAAGACGCTGCCAGGATTTATCAAAATCACATTGAAGATAATCCGGGAACTCAAAGCGGGTGGAATTCAACCCGATAAATTTGCTGCTGCTGTGGAGCGAATGGGTGGTGAACTCAGATTAAGTGAATTGGCAAAGCTTTATTCGGCCTATCAAAAACGACTCCAGAAAGAGAATTGGTCTGACTATGTTGGAGAAGTATGGTTGGCAGCAGAAGCTCTAGAGCAAAATACTGTACTCTGTTCAGCTTGGAAATCCCTTTTATTTGATGGATTTGATGATCTATCTCCAGTTCAGTTAAGGATTATTTTGGCTCTAAAAACCCAAGTTTCCGACTTGACGATTACTCTAACTGGAACTGAAGATGGCATAACCAGACCGCTGGTACACAAACGGTTTCAGCGCACAATGGAATTACTGGCAGACGCTGTCTCCCTGGAGATCATTCACCTGGAAGAAAAGGATAGAAAGCTATTCCCTGATACTCTTCTTAATCGCCTGGAAAGTAAATTATTCAGGATGGAAGAAGAGAATTTGAAAGACAAGGATAGTGTGCTGCAGATGGCTGCTGTGCCTGATCGAGAAGCTGAAGTCCGGTTTGCTCTGCGGTGGATTAAGTCATTGATCGTGAAAGATAAATTTCATCCCGGGCAGATGGCTTTATTGATGAGAAACCTTGAACCCTATCGTCCGATTATTTACCGGGTGGCAAGTGAATACGGGATCCCTGTGCAAGTTCAAGGGGGTATACCTTTAACAGAAAATCCAGCGATCGCTGCCCTTTTTGATTTATTAAAAACGATGCAGCCCGGTAAAGAACAATTAAACTGGCGGGCAGTAGTTGAGGCCTGGCGATCCCCTTATTTTAATTGGAATGGCCTTTGCGAAACAGGGAATAGTCAGGATTCGTCGAATACTCATTTAGAGGACGCTGATCAACTGGTTCGGATTGCGCGCTGGGGAAGCGTTATCCAGGGATATCAACAGTGGGATGAAACATTCTCCCTTTTGACAGAGAGGAGCAAAACTGAACAGAATTTGTATGGGGAAGGTTTAAATTTACCGGCAGGAATCGTAGTTGGTGGCGACGCAGCGAGGTTGTGGAAAAAGTTCCAGGCTTTCATCTATATTTTAACTCCACCTTCCGAAAAAGGATCTGTCCGTGAATTTGTTTCCTGGATGGAAGATTTGCTGGGTGACGAAGGGGTCCAGAAATCTCAATCTGGCATCGAGGTAATCCAAAAGATAAAAGAGGGACCTCTAGATTTAGCCCAGAGAGACTTGGGTGCAATCCGAACTCTAAAGAGTATTTTCCGGGAGATGGTCTGGGCAGAAGCAGCGATGGGTTCAAAAACGGAGGTTTTCAGCATATTCCTGGAAGACCTAGAGTCAATAATCAAGAAGACTTCTTACCAGCCTGAGGAATATAATTTTTCAACAGTGTATTGCGTAGATGTTTCTGAATCCCGGGGAATTCCTTTCCGTGCCGCAGCCATTTTAGGTCTCGCTGAAGGGGAATTTCCCCAAACATTAAAAGAAGATCCCTTCCTCAGGGACGGGGACCGGAAGCTCCTTCGGGAGGTATATGGATTGCCCATTCGTCAATCAACTGAAGGTGCTGAAGCAGAATATTTTTACGAATCAGTGACACGAGCTAGTGATGCTTTACTGGTAACCAGGCCGCGGATCGCAGATAATGGAGCTCCCTGGCAGCCTTCTCCTTACTGGGAAGAAATCTTGCGCTGCGTTAATATAAAGCCTTTAATACATACAAGCCGCAGTTTGCCAGACCTGGATGCTGCCTCGTCCAAAGCGGAATTTTTTGAAATAATCTCTACCGGCTCAGAATATATTTCTGCCTGGCGGCGGGCAGAAAAAAATCAACCTGAAACTTGCAGCCAGATTAATCAAGCGTTAAGTATTTTATCAAGCCGGGCTTATGATTCAGACCCGTCAGAGGGTATTTATAATGGCAAGTTAACCGGGCTAGGTACTGTTTTTTCAGAGCGTTATACGGCGGATCATGTTTGGAGTGCAAGTCGTCTGGAAACCTACCAGACATGTCCCTATTATTTTTTTGTAGCTAATGTATTAGGGTTGGAAAAGAGTGAATTGCCGAGGGAAGGCTTGGATGCCAGGCAGCTTGGCAATATTTACCATCATATCCTTGAAGATTTGTATCAAGAGGTAGGTGATCGCCCTCGGCTTCAAAATTTGCAGGAAGCATTACCAGAAATTGCTAGAAAGGTTTTTGATCAGGCGCCGCAAAGAGAGGGTTTCAGGATAACGTCCTGGTGGCTTCATACCCAGAAAGAAATTTTAACCAACCTGAAGCGATGTTTGGTGGTTTTGGAAACCCTGGATCCATCATTTGTATTTTTCCAGGCTGAACAAAAGTTTGGGATACGAAAATTCCCTGAACCTCCCTTGCGGGTAAGCAACCGGGGAGGAGAATTTTTTCTCCTGCGTGGATTTATTGACCGGGTAGACAAAAATGAAACGGGAGAAATCAGGATTATTGATTATAAAACCAGCGCAAGATACGGCTTTACGAATCAAGCAGTCCGGGAAGGGAAAAAACTGCAGCTCCCACTGTATGCCCTGGCTGCTCAGGGTGCTCTTAAGCTAGGGAAGATTCAAGAAGGGTTTTATTTCCATGTTCGGACCGCGGAACAAAGCGGTTTTAAATTATCTTCATTTAGAATAAACGGGAAAAGGGGTCCGTCGGCAGCGATAGAAAATGCTGTAGACATATCCTGGAAAGCCATTCAAGCTGTTAGGAAAGGGAGCTTTGAACCAAAAGCTCCTGATAATGGATGTCCAGATTATTGCCCTGCAGTAGATTATTGTTGGCAGTACCGGCCTAAACGGTGGTAAGGAATGAGATGAATCAAGAGATGGAGAAACATCCGATCCTGGGGCAAATGCAGCCAAGTTCTGAACAAATTGGTCCGATACTTTCTCGAGGTCGGGATATTGTGGTTACAGCAGGCGCAGGTACGGGAAAGACCCGCACTCTGGTTGCCCGATATCTTTCGCTTTTAGCGGAAGGTATGCCACTGCGATCCATTGTGGCGATAACTTTTACGAAAAAAGCAGCCCGAGAAATGCGCAACAGGATCCGGGAAGAAGTGCGGCGTTTCCTGGAGAGTTCAGATATCGGCATTGATGATCAAACTTATTGGAGGGGAATTTATGAGGGATTGGATGCTGCCAGAATTAGCACAATACACAGTCTGGCAGCCGATATTCTCCATCATAATCCCGCTGAGATGACGTTGGATCCTGCTTTTGAACTAATTGAAGACGGTGAGATGGCTCGTCTGAAAACGCAGTCTGTAGAAGCTGCCCTGGGTTGGGCAGCAAATGACCAGGAGGCTGCTTCATTATTTGTCACCTTCGGAGAATGGTCATTAAGGAAAATTATCATGGAGTTGCTGGAGAAAAGGTTGGAAGTCCAGGAAGCTGCTGATAAGCTGTCAGCTGATCTGTGGGAACTGTGGCAGCCGTATTTAATTCAACCCATAAAGGATTTTATAGAGAATCCCCTTGTGCAATCCGGTTTAGATGGGTTGACCTCCCTGGAAGAACAAGGACTGATAAATCAGGCAGAAATGGCAGAAGATAGCCTGGTTCCAGATTTGAGGATAGCGATTGATCTATGGAAAAGGATTACCGACGCCCATGATAAAGGTGATTGGGTAGAGATCTCTCGCTGCCTGAGTTCGCTTCGAAACCACTTAAAACAAAAAGGCCGAAAAGACAATTGGGCTCCAGCGAATCCCAAAGCTGTTATCAAGGAAATCCAAATTGTTTTTGATTCAGTATTGGATAACATAAATATGGATCTGGCAGTGGATCAGAAACTTGCCCAGCAAATTATCCCGGGGTTAATGGCCGTATTTCAGCAAGCTAATCAGTGGTATGCAGGAGTTAAAAACCGGCTGAGAAAGTTGGATTATGATGATTTGGAGTATAAATCCCTGCAGCTGCTGAAGAATTTTCCTCCAGTTAAGTCGTATTGGCAGGATCAAATCAATGCTTTGCTGGTGGATGAATTTCAGGATACCAATCACAGGCAGCGGGAACTGGTTGCTTTATTAAACGGAGACAAAAAGAAATTATTTATTGTAGGAGATGGAAAGCAGTCAATCTACCGCTTCCGCGGGGCTGATGTCGCTGTATTCAGGGAAGAACAAACTAAAATCAAACAATCTGGTGAGAGCTTTCATTTGGCAAATTCATATCGGGCTCATCCTGGATTGCTTCGAAACCTAAATACCTTGCTTAAACCTGTTCTGGGGGAAGAATGGAACTTACCCTATATCGAGCCTTTCTCCCCCCTCCAGCCAGGCAGAGAAAAAGCTTCTCAGGGATTGGAGCTGCCTTATATCGAACTTCATCTGGCTATGGGGGTCAAAGCTTCCGGAGCGCTTCATACCGCTGCTCAGGCTGCTGCATTTCGCCTGATGGAATTAGTTGAATCTGAAAGTATATGGTTGAATGGTCCCGGAGAGAGGGAAGCGCGATTGCTTTCTTACGGAGATGTAGCTGTTTTATGCCGGGCATCCGGCTCGTTTCCTGCTTATGAAGGAGCCTTTGAACAAGCTGGCATACCTTATCTTACTATCGCTGGACAAGGATTTTTTGATCGTCCGGAAATAAGAGATGTGTTAAATGCTTTATTAGCGCTGGCAGAACCTGAAAATGATCTTGCAATGGCAGGGTTACTGCGGTCTCCAGCAGGCGGTATGTCTGATGCTGCCTTGATGAGGCTGCGAGATTTCCAGAAAAAAAAGGATTTACCGTCACTTCTCGAGGCAGCCCGGCAAGCGGGTGCTGCGGGATTAGGAGAAGAAGTTGAACCTGCGGTTCGAATTGTCTCCCTGCTAGATGAGTTAATCCCTTTCATTAGTAGAATCACTGTAGCTGAACTCTTATGGAAATACCTGGAAATGACAGCGTATATTCCATCGTTAACAAAAATGGGGTTAAACCGCAGTGTTCAAAATCTCAAAAAATTAATATCCGATGCTCAAAAGAGGGGCGAAGTAAGCATTAAAGTGTTTTTAAATACAATATCCGATTTGAGGAGTGTCGCTGTCAGAGAAGGAGAAGCTTTATCTGTAGCTGATGGCGCTGTGCAGATCATGACAGTGCATCAGGCAAAAGGACTAGAGTTTCCAGTAGTAGTACTGGGAGATGCATCGAAAAAAGAGCGGTTCAGTCGGGAAATTCTATTTGATAAACGATTTGGGTTGGTCCCGCCTTTTTCTGAAAGTCAAATTAAACTGGAAGACAAGGGGATTCCGAAAATCATTAAATCATCATCGTTGGCTTATGGTTTATCCCTGACCGAAGAGCGTCTTAAGGAAGAAGCGGAATCCAACCGGCTGCTGTATGTGGCAGCCACAAGAGCGCAGGAATTATTAATCATCAGCGGTGTCCTGGGAAAACCTATCAGGGACCAAAGTATGGGTAAGCAGGCCGGTTGGTTGGGAAGACTCGCAGAACCACTGGGATTGGCTGATATGCAGATATCCTATCAGGTATCTGGTGATGATATCCTTGAGATAAATCTAGAAAAAGATGACCTGCAATCGCTCTGTAGAATTTATAAACCGGGAGTTGACCTTAGTTATCATGCCCAGATAGATTCACAGGCTGTTTCACCCAAGACGATAGATAATTATTCAATGTTGGATAGCATTAAATCCGAAAATCCTACACTGGACATGGAGAGGGAAAAGGACCAGACAATTAAGCGGGTAGTTTCCAAAGCAGAGCGGCCCACGGCACCTGCTTGGATGGTTGGGAAAGTTGTTCACCGATCCCTGGAACGCTGGCAATTTCCAGATGATGGAGAGACAGCGTTCATCTCCTGGGCTTTAGCGGAATTACGCAGCCTTGGCATCTCTAGTGAAAAGGAAATTAGAGATGGTTACAAGAGAGTTATTACGAACCTGGAGAGATTCCAGGACTCAGATTTGTATCAGCGAATGACAGGAGCTGACCGATTGCTGCATGAAATTCCTTTCAGTCTGCCACGGGAAGATGAAGGTCCGCTGATTGGCGTGATCGACGCGATGTTTTTAGAAAACAATCAATGGGTTCTGGTGGAGTTTAAAACCGATCAGATAACCAATCAGGAGGCCTATAAAAAGCTCTGGAAAGAAAAAGATTACCAATCCCAGGTTGGGGGATATCTCAAGGCTGCAGAGACGCTGCTGGGAAGGCGTCCTGCCCCTATATTATGTTTCCTGAATTATGAAAAACGGGTTCACCTGGTAACGGACCGGTGGTAAATAAATTGTCTAAATTTCAAAACTGGTTGGTTCTTCCGGATTTAAAAATATCCGTTGCTAACCAGTCAATTAAGATACCGTAGAAGATCCCTGCTCCTGTATAAAGGGAAAATTTGAGGATCTCTTCCGGCAGGAACCCGATAGAAACTGTTAGAGAGAGGATTAATCCCAACAGGGCACCGTGCAGATGATGTTTGATTCGCCAGCTGCTGATCCCGATTACAAAACCAAGCAGAAGCCGGTTAGCTATGGTCGTTGAGACCGTGCTCCAGGTGATACCTGGGAATCCGAATATGATCTGAATGCCAACAAGGCAGATGCAGGCGCTGATAACCCCGCCTAACATACAGGTCAGGATTCTGTTATTGCTCATAATCCAACTCTTCGATTATTAGAAATTAATGCTTTTCCAGACAATTTAAACTGGTATATATTTTCAGCCAAGTTCAAAATAACGAAACTGTTTCTTTAGTGTTGCTCTGCCATATTTAAGGAATAAGTCCCGGATGTGATCATCCATGCTCAGGTAAGTTACCTGCCAGCCTTTTTTAACCATATTGATCATTTGTTTGACCAAAGTATCACGGCGGTTCCAATCGGAGTGCTGAAAAGCATCGTCCAGGATCATGAAAAGCGGATCTCCTCCACAAACCCGGGAAGCAATCCCCATTCTTAACGCCAGTTGAATTTGCTCCCTGGCTCCCGTACTCAGGTCACTGAGTGAGTGCTGGCTGTACTGGCCGCTGACATAAACCTGATCATCAATCAGCTCAAGCGTCTGATACGAGCCGGTAATGCTCTGGAGCAGAGCGGAAACCTCTTTGGTGTTGATATCCCGCTGGATCTTTTGGTCTTCTTCATTCTCTATACGGTCCAGGATCTGGATCACACCGATTTCGGCAACCAGCCGGGCTGTCAGTTCGCGGTATTTCCTTTTCTTTTCTTCATTAATTGTTCTCAAATGGAACAGAGCTTCTTCCCAGGAAATGGTGATATCGTCGCCGGATTCATGGCAGATCACCTGCTTCAAAGAACTTAGAGCTTGCTGCGTTTGTTTGAGTTCATCATCTAAAGTACTCAAATCGTCTTGAAGATCAATGGCTCGCTGCGGATCATATTCCTCAATAACAGGTTCTTCACGGACTTGCTCCTCCGGCACATTTAGCTTTTCCAGCTTGAGATCAAGAGCATGGATTTTTTCAGTAAGTTCATTTGATTTAATTTTTAGGTCTTGATAGGTTTTTTCCCAATCCTTTTCCTGGACTATCTTTCCTGTCGGCGCTTTGAATAAATCCTGCAAATCGGATTTTCTTTGTAACTGAATTGTTCTTTTATCTTGAATTTCCTTTTCGAGTGGTTCTACCTGAAAATAGCTTTTTTGGATGGATTCCTTTTTTTCTTTCAAGACCGATAATCCGCGCAAGGTTTTGCCAAATCTGGTTTTGTATTCTTCCTGGATGGATTGTCGTTCCTTCGATTCATTGATGCTGGATGTCCACTGCTGAAGGCGAAGAGTAGAATAATAAAGTATTCCAGCGGAAATGGAAGAAAGCGGAAGACCAATCCAGAGTAAATTGAATGTTGATACAAGGTCATTAATCCCAATGAGAATTAATCCAATCAGCAGTAGGGACATTCCAAAGAAAGTTAGCCAGCGAGCTGGTTTTTTCGTTACTTCAAGGCTGCGGCTTTCCCATATTGATATTGCTGAATCCAGCCAGGAATAGTGCTCGCTGGCTTCTTGATGTTTCTTGAGATCCTTTTCCCGCTCTGAAAGTCGGACCCCCTCTTCGGTGAAATCATGAAGATTTTCTCTCAGGTCCCCAATGACCTCGTTGGACAGTATGTCCTTTTCAGATCTTAGGTTATTGAAATCCTGGCGAAGTTTATACGCAGCGTAACATTTCGCATTTTCCTGAGCTTTCAATGCCTGCTGGACATCAGCGATGTTTAATTCCAGCTGACGGAGGGGACCTTGGGAGTATTCATTTTCCACCCGATCTAACAAGGCCTGCAGTTTTTGGATCTCGGCACTAAGATAGCGAAGGTTTTTTATTGGTGGGCGATTGTCCCCGTTGATTTCTTGATTGATGAGGGTAGCTTTCTGGATGGTTTTTGAGATTGGTTCCCGGATATGATCCAGCAGTACTTCGCTGGTAAGCATGGTCTTGAGTACCTCGCGGTTTACACCCCCAGGCGTTCCTGCTAGGTCAAGTTCACCACCTTTAACCACCAGCAAACGAGCCATATTAAGCGGCAGCCCAAGTTCGTCATCATCCCAATAATCCTCGATCTTTTTCCTGGTAGTGAGGGTAAATGAAGTGGGTTTTTCTGTAAGCCCGCTGACGGTAACACTGCCTTTACCGGGGATCTCACGCAAACCCCATTTAGATGCATAGCGGAATATGGACCCCAGTAGGAATTCCACCAGAAAGGTTTTTCCGGTTTCGTTGAGACCGTAGATTAAATTCAGCGAACCCAGTGTGAGATCCAGAGAATCAAGCGGTCCCAGGTTTTTAACGCTGATTTTATCGAGGTGGATTGGCATCACTCAACTCCATAGATGACCTTCAGGGCTTCTTCAAGGATCTCTGTTTTACTCGGCACAGAGGTGCTTTCAGTCCATTCAAGATCTTCAATCCAGTTCTGGATATCGAGGGCAATTTGCTCGCGATCTGGGTCGGGTTTGTGGAATAACTGGTCCAGTATTGGTTCGGCATTTTGATAAAACCCATAGGGAGCGAATACCTCTTGGACCGTTTTTAGTACCTTTTCCCGGTTGGAAGAAAACCCAGCTACTTCTACTCGAACTTGCACGCGGGATTCCCAACCTTTCGGCAGCTGCCAGGATTTTATTCGGTTTTCCATTTCAATCTTAAGGAAAGATAGCTCTTCTTCTCTGGGCAGCATTATAAATTTTTCTTTAAAGTAAAGCAAAGGAGAACCGACCAGGTGGGAAGTGATCTTTCCCTGATCTGTATCCAGGATAAGAAAACGTCTTAATCCGGTTTCAGTTACATTGAGTGGGCATGGTGACCCTGGGTAGCGAACTTTTTCGCCATCAAACGGGAGATGAATATGACCAAGGAATACCAACTCTGGTTTGTAAAGCACCAAGTCTGACCGAGTCAACGGCATATAGACCCCAGGCTCATAGGTATCAGGGGTTCGAACTCCCGGAGACCAATCCCCATGACCGATCAGTATCCAGCGTTGACCGGTTAGCTCAACAGCGAATGGGGCTATAGCACTCCCCATGGTTTGGCCTTTTTGATAGGGAACAAACAAGATTTTCCAGGTTTTATTTAGAGGTAGGAGCTGGGGTTCGTTATGGATGATCAATCCATCAGCAGCAATATTTTCCCGATTAAGGCCTTCATCGTGATTACCAGGGATGATGGCTGTTGTGAGCTCTGGCGGACGTTGTTTTTTGTAAAGAGCTTCAAATTCAGCATAATTGGGCATAGACTGGTCAAATAGATCACCAGCAATAATTAACAGTTTAACCTGGTTTTCACCGCACTGATGGAGGATATTTGCCAGCGCCTGGGAACGTTCAGGATTTCTGGACTGGGTAGTGAGGTGGTTATCTGCTGTAAAGGCGATTTTCAAGGGAATAGCGCTCCTGTAAGAGGTATTTACAACTCATTTTACTTCATATATTATGCCAGAGCAGAATATCACCCGAAAGAGTAAGACTGCTGGTATGCCCGGGCAAAGAGAGGTTTCGCAGAGTTGGACTAGATAGAATTGTTACGGAGCTAATTTGTTAAAATTATTCCTTGCTGAATGGCGTTTTTTTTCCTGTTATTTCAGTCAGGATTATTTGCCAGATTGTAATCCTGGAGAGTTCTTTCTCCAGGATCTCCCAGTCCTTATCTGAATAATGAAGCATGATTTGTTTGATTGCGTCCTGTCTGTCTTTGGGATGGATGACTACTTCTGCAATCCCGGTGGCAATAACGCTCTGGTAGTGAAAAGACCAGCGGCAGGCAAGGTCGGGATCAGTGTGGATTGTTACATCTTGTTCAAATCCGAGGCATACATGGGGATTTTCCAAGAGAATATCGATCTTTTTGCCTTCCTGGGCGGTGTGAAAATAAACCGCATTTCCATCATAGCCAAAAGAGAGCGGTACAAAATAGGGTTGATCATTCAGGGAACAAGACAGATGGCAGATCAATGAGTTCAGGATAATTTGATCTAGTTCGTCACGCTTTGTTATTTCTTTTTCTTTTATTCTCATTAGAAATCAAGGTATTGGTATAGATAGTTATGAATTCGAAGAGTTTGGTCTTATTAATCTGCGTAGCAATAAAGTGAGCAGAAGAACAACCAGAATCACGGCAGCAGTGGGGAGAATAATTGATAGCAGGGTACCCAGGATGGAAGCGGCCAGTTCCCCGGTAGAAACAGCCGGGTTGGCTAGACCTGCGGTGGATGCTGTTGACGCGCCGCGGACCAGAACGCTGGAGCCTTGAATTATCGCAGCAATTCCACCTCCAGCTATGATAGCTAATGACCAGCGCAGGTAGGGAGAGACATCTCCAACCATAGAGGCTGTGGCAATTGTACCGGCGACAATGGCAGCAGGTGTAGCAATTGTGTCCAGAAGGTTGTCCACCCAGGGGATATAATACCCAGCAATTTCAATCACCATCGCAACTCCAAAAGTAATAGTTGCCGGCCAGGAGCCAATCCAATCAAATCCACTTGAAAAAGATAGTGCGCCTGCGTGGTGCGCAATGCTCATCCCAAACAACGGAACAAATACCCGGAATCCGCAAGTGGCACTGAGCCCTATTCCGATAAATAAACCCAACAGTTCTTCCATAGTTTTGCTCCTAACAGATAAACGATATTATTAAAAGGGCCAGAGCAGAGGAAGCTCAAGCAGCAAAACAACCATCACAATGATTGTTAACGGCAGCCCAACTTTAAAATAATCGGAAAAATGATAGCCGCCGGGGCCCATTACTAATAAATTAGCAGGATGTCCTATTGGGCTGAGGAAAGCGGCAGAGGAGGATACGGCCACTGTCATCATCAAAGGGTAAGGAGAGATACCTAAATCAGAGGCCGCACTAAGGGCAATAGGTGCAAGCAGAACAGCTACGGCAGGATTAGGCATTACTTGAGATCCGAGGGAGGCCAGCAGGAATAAACCAGCTGAAATTGCTAGGGGCCCTGCGCTGCCAATCAGTGAAATCATAATGTCACCGATCAAATGCGCAGCCCCGGTGTGATTTAAAGCAATACCTAAGGGAAGCATGCCGGCAATAAGGAAAACTGCTCTCCATTCGATCAGTCTGTAGGCTTCGTCCATTTGGAGACACCCGGTTAAAATCATTAATGAGACACCGGCAACAGCTGAAATGGCGATTGGAAGCCAGTTAAGAATAACAGGGATTAGTACCAGAGCCGTGATCAGGATTGCCAGGGGCGCTTTCTTCGACCTAGGAGCTGGTAACGCTTCCTCTCTGAGAACCAGGAAATCAGGTTCAGCCCCAAACATCATCAGCCGGCGGCGGGGACCAAAGAGCAGCAGGGCATCACCAAATTGTAATTTCATATCACGTAAATGGGAACGGTAAGCTCTTCCTCCCCGCCAGATTGCCAGTATTGTTAAACCATACTTGGCCCGAAAATTTACTTCACGAACTGCTTTTCCGGCTAATGCTGAATGAGGCGATAAGACCGCCTCAATCAGCCCCGTTTCATCAGTTTCCAATTCGGATAAGTTTGGCTCCGATTGGGTTTCGATTTCCAGGTTTTGTAACCCTTCAATCGTTAACAAATCTTCCTGGCTGCCTTTTATGAGCAGTGTATCACCTGCCTGGAGGACTTCCTCCGGAGAGGGCATAAGTTCAGTTGTATCCTGGCGGATGATACCCTGGATACTTAGGCCAAAAGCATCCCCAAGCCGATTTGATAACAAAGTTTTACCGACCAAGGCGGATTCCTCAGGAACCCGCATCATAATCAAATGATCTTCAAAGTCGTAATCCTGAGGTGATTCGAGGTCAGATAAAATCAGATCATCATCGGCTTGGATTTGAGCCAAATCTTCTTTCTGGCCTTTGATGAGTAAAACATCGCCAACCATCAGGGGAATATATTCCAATTCAGTGTAATAAATTGTCTCACCTCTGCGTATAGCCAGTACAATAGCCCGGTAGGTATGCCTGAAAGCAACTTGAGGTAGCGTGAGTCCCGCTAGAGATGAATTCTTGCGGATTTTTGCTTCTGCAAGCCTTATATCAGCAGAAATAATTTTTTCAACTGGAAGGCGGTCTTGGTCAATAAATAACTGTTTCCGGTCATGAAGTTCAAACAGGCGGTCTAGTTGACCTTCTACTAGGAGACGGTCTCCTGCCTGGATTAGAAAGTCGGGCTTAGGGGCCATTATTGGTTCATCAGACCTGATAACTGTAACCACATTTAACTCGAGGGCAGAACCTAAATGGCTTTCCTGGAGAGATTTGCCATCCAGGGAGGAGTCTTGGGGAAGGTGGATGAAAGCCAGACGTTCTTGAATAGCATAGAGGTCGCCGATGTCTGAGTTAGATCTTCCACTAAGTTCCCTGGTGATATCGCGTTTTGGAAGCAGATGACGACCAATCAGGATCATAAAAAATGTCCCTGCCAGGAGAACAGAAATTCCTACCGGTATAAAATCAAACATTTGAAATGGATCAAATCCGGCATTACTTAATGCTTCACTGATTAGTATATTTGGAGGTGTACCGATTAATGTGTTTAGGCCGCCGAGAAGGGATGCAAAAGCCAAAGGCATTAATAGTCTTGAGGGGGGGCTATTAGTTCTCCGGGCAATATCAATCACAACAGGAAGGAATAAAGAAACTACCCCGATGCTGTTCATGAGTCCCGATAGGATACCGCTGGTAAGCATGACTATTGCCAATAGACGGATCTCACTTTCACCAGCGAGACGCAGTACAAATCGTCCTATTTTGCCCGCAACACCGGTCCTTGCCAATCCGCCGCTTAATATAAGAACTGCCCAGACAGTGATTACTGCAGGATTACTGAACCCCGAGAGGGCTTCCGTTGGAGTGACCAACCCAGTTACTGCCAGACTGCCCAGGATTAATAGGCCAACCAGGTCCATGCGGATTTTATTTATAATAAAGAGCAGAATTGCCGCGCTTAAGATTAAAAATACCAGGTTGATATCTGGAGTCATAAATGTCTCCGCGATTCATTGAGGTCTGATAATTAGCTGGAGTTCAATTAAGATTGAAGAATCTTAATTCACTCAATTATAGCTTATTACTAAATCCCATCAGCCTTTAAAATTACTGTCAGTTTTAGATCAATTGAAACAACGGAAAAAGGATACAGGGAGTTATCACTCTGTATAAAAATTACGGGTAGTATTTCCGAATAAATTGAGTGAGGTGATTGCTAAATTGGTGGAATTGATCTATTTGAATACTGTGGCCGGCGTTAGAAATCCGGACTACTTGTACGGTAGGCATATCGTAAGAGTCAAAATTGATTGTCAGGGCGTGGGGTTGAAAAAGTCTAAGTGGTTATTCTGTGTGTTTCAGCACCTGGTAAGCCCTGATTGTAACCCATTTATTAGGTTCTTTTTTATGTCCAAAATCGACCCAGGTTTTTCCGGAGTACCCATACTCGAGCTTCCATTTCCCTTCAGGATCCTGTTTATCTTTTATCAATTGGATTGATCTATTCAGCCGTGAGTCTTGGGCATACCCTAGCTGTGCCAGTGCTTCTGTGATTTGAAGAATGACGGAAACATAAAAAACAGGAAAACCGAATTTCCACCAGTTGCCACTAGGCTTGGGATTCCAACCATTAGGGTACCCTGCATCAGCAGGATCTGTGCTGAAAAGGAAATCGACACCTCTTTGAATTGCCCGATTAATCAGGGGAGTTCTCTTGTCCTTTGTCAATTTAGAAAAAGCCAGCATAACTTTTACGGCACCCCAAGCGCAGGAGAGTTTGTTGTTAGCCCCACACTGGAAATCTGGGCCGATTTTACCGGCATAATAGCGGAGGGGAGCTTTTTTATCCTTCATAGTTGACACTCCTTCTCCTGTGACACTCCTGGCCATCCATTCGAAGGCTTTGTCAAGGCGAGAGTCAAGGTAACCAAGGTCAAGAAGGGAGGCTAACATATTACCCTGCAGGCAATCGATAGTCCCCGATGGAGGTCCGTTGGACGAGATTTGTCCATTAACAGACAACACTGTGTTCAAGTAGCGCTGACATGCTTTATGAATACGGGAGTCAAAATCAATCGAGGCGCCAAGTTGAGCTAGAAGGATTAGCGACCAGACCGCACTGCGGTATTTTGGGTTGTAACCTGGGCCATCCTCCACCCAGTACCCGTCGAGACGCATGGCGTCTAGAACTATTTTAATGGGCCCTTCAAGATGGGCAATTTCCCGGGCGGTAATTAATTCTGGATCATTCTCAGAAAGATTTGACAGATGTTTTAAAGCAAGATATCTTGCCCATGGATTCTCGGGTTCCAAAAGCCATTCAAGTGTTTTTTCGGGGATAAGATTCCGTATGCTCATGTTTTTTGATAAATCAGATTATAAGTTAAGTTTATCAAGCCGTTTTTCTAGCTGTTGAAAGAGCGCCAGCATGAATTCAATACGTTGTTTGGTGGTGCATTGTCCGTAAGCCTTTGGTCTTAGAAAGCCGGGTTTGTTATAACGGAAGATTTGTTTTTCCTGCAAACCCTTTAAATCATGGCGCTCAAAATCAACTGGCCAAAGCAATACAGGAATAACAGGCTTTGTTTCAAGCAGATTAAGCTCAATAGATGTAATGTAATTCGAGCCAAGTAAAGAAGCGCTGATCAGCAACAATCCCAGATCACAATGGTTCAAGGCATTTTTTATTTCCTGATCCCAGTTTTCCCCGACCAAAAGATCTGTATCTCGCCAAATATTGTATTGATAGGCTTTTGAGGGACGAGTAAATTCTTTGAATTGTGCGATGAAACGACCGGCTAGCTCCTGATTTGCATGAGCATAGGATACGAACATGGTGACACGTTTTCTCATTAACAACTCCAGGTTTGAATATATTATATCTAAAATTACGGGAGGGATTGATTAGAGTACATATCGGAATCCGGGAAGACGCCTGATTAAACTAGCGCTTAGGAAACAAAGGCCTAGAACTGGAAGGATGAATAAGAGGGTCTTGATTAGGGGGTGGAAGGTCAATTCTCTTAGTAAGGCAGTGAATAATACCAGTACAGGTGTATGAAAGATATATACCGCATATGAACTGGCAGTCAGCTCTTTTGCCAGTTTTCCCTGACAATTTTTCTTTTCCTTGAAGTAAGGTAACAAGGTGATAATCATACCCAGGCAGAAAAGCTGTTCCCAGAGAGAATAAGCCAGGGATTGCCAATGAAATCCTCCCAGGGCAGGTGTGACGTCTCCTCTCAAGCCCCCGCTGAGGATGAACAATACGGACATCGAAGCGATTAGTCCCAGAGTGAGATTTCTCCAAAATCGATTGATTGTTGGTTTTAACAAGTCTAGCCAGTTCCCATGGTAGGCAGTTATACCAATAATAAACAACATAATGTACTGGAGTAGAAATGGAACCTGCAAATTAAGAGGTTGGAAGACAAACCCGATTGGAAAATAGATACGAATTAGGAAGGTTGCTGTACCGATTAGAACGGCAAAAGAAATCAATTTGAACCTGTTTGGAAAAATATTGAAATTCAAGTTTAGAGGAAACTTTTTAAGCAGCAAGTTCCAGGGAATGTATAGGATCGAAAATAGTAGCAAGAGAATGACAAACCACATGAGACCGAGTTCAATCCCGAAATCAAGTGATCGATAAATAACCTTCAGACCCGCAAGGGACAGGGGATGGTCAAAAAAGATGAACCGCAGCAGCAGCCTCAGGGCAGGGGAGATCAGATACACAAAAAACAGAATAGGAATCCCCAGGCGGATAAAACGCTGAAAGAGAATTTGATATGGACTTTTTCTTTCCAAAACACCTGCCGAAAAATAACCTGACAGGAAAAAGAAAAAACCCATAAAGTAGGCCTGGTTGGATGCTGCAAAAAGCACCAGAGTTGTCAAGGTAACTGGGTCATGTTGGGAGACTTCAAACTCGCGGTAATACCATCCTCCTGGCGCCCCGTAGGTGATAGCCAGATGGTGCAGGATAACGATAACGGTTAATAATATCCGAATATTATCGATAAATAAAAGTCGTTTGTTTTCAGGCATAAAGACATGTTTAGTTAGAAGGTATTATTAATTTCACTCTTGATCTTGGATATGATTCAATAGATTTGAGAGCGAATCCAGGATGGGTACTCCTGCAGATTCAAGACGCTGTCGGCTTTGGTGACCGTTGGGGATTAGCCAGCAGTCTATTCCTAAACTGCCGGCGATCTCGGCATCATGAAGGGTATCGCCGATAAGAAGAATTGTATTGGGTTCAAGGTCTTGAGCTGTCATAAATTCTTTAGCAAGATCAAATTTTCCGGTCGCGTGATGGTTATCCAGGCCATTAATGGAAATGAAATAATCCTTAATCCCGTAATCCAGGACAGCATCGTTGAGGTAAGTCTGCTTGCTGGCTGAAAGTATAGACTGCGTATAGCCAGCTGATAAAAACCATTCAAGGGTTTCCCGGGCTCCGAGCATCAAAAGGCAATTTGGTCGTCCTTTTTCGTAGGCGGTGATAAATTCGGTGCTGATAACTTCAAATGATTCTTTCTTAAAATCAAATCCAATATTTTGATAATAATTCCGCACCGGGAATCCAAAAATACCCAGGTAGTTAGCAAGCGATACTGGTGGCAAGTGATTTTTACTGAGCAGATTGTTTATTATTTCAAGACAGAGGTTGAGATCGTCTAACAGAGTGCCGTTCCAATCCCAGATAATATGGGCGTAAGCATTCTTTTCCATAGAGTAATTTCCTTGCAGTTAGCAGTATTGAGTTTTTATATCTGGGAGTGGTTACCCTTTTTAGAAGGAAAGCCAGAGGGAGGATCTGCAAGATGTATATGCATATCAATACGGTCATATTGTATTCTGACCCATATCAATGTAATAATAATTCCCAGGATCATCGCACCGGTTCCGAGCAGACCTGCTTCAGGGCCGAAAAGTCCTCCTGTCCAGAGGTCGGGGCCGCTTTGATTGATTTGAATAAATGTCGCTGACCGGAAATCTACGCCGCTGACCGGGAAGCCAAAAACATTGCCCTGAAAAAAATTCCAGCTAATATGCAGCGCAATAGGAATGGCAAGTTGCCCGGTGAGAACGTACCCTGCTGCCAGGAAAATCCCTGAGAGTCCAATATTGAGAGTGCTGGCGAGGCTGGCATGTGGGTTGGAAGCATGCAGGACTGCGAAAAATGCCGAGGAAAAAAGAGTTGCGAGCAGGATTGCTGTCCTGGGTTTGATAATTTTCCCCGAAAAACCCTCTGCTAGATTGGTGAGATGATATCCCCGGCTGAATAATTCTTCATAAAAACCCACAAATAGAAAGAGGATCAGGGGAATTAGGATAGATGACAGGAAAGGAGCTTCTGGATTATGGGTAACAAAGGTTTCATTAACTGAAATCCAGCTTACAGCCAGTTCAAGCAGAAAAATTAAAGCCATTAAAAATGCGCCAAGCGATAAGCCAAAACAAAAATCAATCCACCATCTCTGGTTAAAATGGAAACCAAAATCAATAAATTGCCGACGATCTAAAAAACGACCAGCCAGCCAGATGCTTATTGTCAGCAGCAGACCAGAGCCGAGAAGCGAAGCCATTGTCATCAGCGGTGAATTGGTTGCGATGCTGACTCCTGTCGTAAATGAAGTGTTTTGCGAGGAGGAGAGAGTTCCCTGGATGGCTTTAACTATTATAATTATTACGCTGAGGAGTAATTGAAATGCGAGCATCAAGAGCAGCATGATTAGTATCTGACCGATTAAACGCCAAGCCATTCGCATCCGTTTTTCTTCACTATTCCAAAAAATATTTATTATGAAATTCAAAAGTTGCTCCTAATATTTAATTTGCCAAGGTTCACCCTGGCGACAAGGCGCCTTTGTACATTGATTTTTTATTATCCTAATTGGCATAATTGAGGATTTGCACGATACTAACCCTGGATGACTGCGCCAAAAGAAGAAATGAAGATAGATTAATCATCCAGATTCTAACATTAACCGCGTGTTTGATGCACAGGGTTGTTTTTTCTGGCGAAGGGAAAAATAGAGTTAGAGGAATGAATTAAGCCGATTAATCCAGCTAGTATGAAGCAGGCCATTCTTTCTAACCTAGTACTTTGGGAAAATATTGGTTAGGGGAAATTGTAAGCAGCCCAGATTCCTGATCTACTCGTCAGTCAGGTAAGGTATCTCTAATGTAAGTGAAATTTGTTCTGCTAGATTGCGGAAGAGTTTATACCACGCTGAAGTGGGGGATAATTCCTGGCAATGGAAAACCTCCAAGACACCAAAGATCTTCCCCCTGGCTGCCAACGGTATCCCGTGATATGAAGTAAAATGTTCTTGTTTAAATAGAGCACCCCGGACCAGGGAGGGTGATTCGATCCAGATGTTTGGCAGACTCACCAAATCCCGTTTTTGGATAACTCTCCAAATTAACCCTTTCCAGGAATGGCTCTGCTCGCTTAAAGACGAAATCTTTTTCAGACCCAGGCTTTTATAAAAGATTGGTTGAGCAGAACTTTTGTCAATCAGGAAGATATCTGCTGCATCAGCATTCACCTGGAGTATGACCAGCTCGAGCAGTAAATCCAGCACTTTGTCCAGGTTGATCTCACCGATCTGGGTTGACATTATTTTTTCCTTGATCAGTGTTCAGGTAATGTGAATTGTCAAAAACATAATAGAACCAATGCTTAATCCGGCGTTCTCACAAAAACCATAGTGTTAACATCGTTGATAGACCGGGTCTGTGTGGATTCGAATTTACGATAGTATTACCACCCGCCAGTTCCTCCGCTTGATCCAGGAACCATAAAATTAATTGCGATAGAGCGAAATAGCTTCATGCTAATCCCTTCCTTTGGTCATTTAAGTGACCTTATAACGAATATTCCAGTTAATTATCTCTTGAAGAGGCTACTATGCAGGCTCTTAAAAACCAAAAATAATAGAAATGATCAATTTGATGCCCGGGTTGAAGGGATAAGCAAATGTTATTTCAGAAGATTTTGATAGAGGATTTCTGTTTCCTTTGATGGATTAATTTTCAGGTGTTTGGAAAGATTCCTCTTGCACTGCCGGTAAATCCTGACAATACTCCCGCGATCGCCAAGCTCTGCATAAGCGCGCATAGATAACCGCCAGGCGCGTTCCTGCCCCGGTTCAATTTCCAGCAGACGGCCGCAAGCATCAAGGCAAGTTTGAATTTCCCCTTGCTGTAAATCAAAGGCGGCAGCTTCAAGCGCGGCCCGTTCGTATTTCAAATACAAGTTTATCCGGAGAGGTGCAGCCCAGACCCCTCCAAGCAAAGGTGCATAAGGATGACGGTATTTATCCGCGGCGTCTCGGAAGAGTTGTGCTCTATCATCCGGGTTTAATTCAGTCTCAGCCTTCTGGCATGCCTCCAAAAAAATGTCCACATCATAGCGGTAATCCAGAAGCCTATTGAATTGGTAGCGACGGGTATCTGGATCGTACAGGACTGATTCGCGTCCAAGCGCCCGGCGGAGACGGTAAATGGCGTTTTTGAATTGACCGTGGAACTGTTCCCTGGAACTGTCAGGCCAGAATAATACCCCGATCTGGTCTTTACTGGCGCCATACTGCAAAGTCAGCAGGTAATAAAACAATTCCCTGACGGTTTTTTGATGGATCCATTCTGGTGCTGTTAGTTTTTTACCCCGGTACAAGACTTCCATTTTACCGAGGGTATGAATGTCTAGAAGCCAGCCCTTTTCCTGAACTTTTTTGTGCGAAGGTGAGATTATTTGTACGAGAGCAGGGAGATTGGTGGAAAAACTTTTTAAGCTATTTTCCAACTCCCGATAAACAGGGTTGAAAGCCGGTTGATCATGGCAGGTTTTAAGAAGTTCGGGATGGGAATACAGATCTGATAAAATAGGCTGGAAGGTTCCCAGGGGTAGAAGGGTTTTAACTGCTGATGTGAGTTGCTTTTGGACCGAATCGATTCCACCCGCATAATATGCGGCAATGGCCAACCCCAGGAAAGACTTAGCCAAATCAGACGGCTTGCTGGTTTCTAGAAAAATACTTTTAGCCTCGAGGAAATCTTCTTCAGCGGAAGGGAGATCACTTTCTGCCAGATAAAGACTGCCTCGTTCCAGGTGCCACAATCCCAACTCGTAACGGGAGGAATGCTGGCAAACCAGATCATAGGCAGTCTTGAGATGTTGATCAGCGGTTAAAAGATCTCCGGATTTTCGACAAAGAGCTGAAAAACAAAGTTCTAAGTAGGAAAGTAAAAATCCTTCTTTGATGGTATCCGCCAGCTGATGAGCAAGATTGTAATAATCTGACGCTGCGGGAAAGACAAACAGGTCCAGCGCCAGATCCCCCAGGCTGGCGTTGGTGAAAGCCTGCGACCGGAGGTTAGATGTTTGTTTAGCTTTCTGGAGAGCTAACTTAAACCAGTCCAGGGCTTGTAAGTATTGCCCTTTGATATGAGAGAGCACACCAAGATTGTTCATCAAAAAGGCTTGCTGGTCGATGTTGTCTAATTTCAACCAGATATTAAGGGCATGCTGGTATTGATGATTGGCTTCTGGGAAATTACCCTGATTTCTAAATAGAATGCCTAAATCCATTTGAACTAGAGCAGCATTTTTGGTATCATTTATGGACCGATAGGTTTTTAGCGATCGGCGAAAATAGGTCTGGGCTTTCTTGATATTCCCTAAATTTTGGTAGGCTAATCCAGTTTCTCTTTCAGCTTCTGCCAACAGCGTAATATTGTCACCTGATTCTTTCGATAACTTAAGCGCTTGAAGAGCATCTTCTTGGGCGTCTGTGTACCGCCCAAGAAGACGGAATGTAGTCGCTCGGAACAATAAGGCCCTTGAGAGGTGCTTATTATTTTGCAAAACGCTGGGATGCCTAACAGCCATGTGAAGCTGGGAGAGACCTAGCAGAGGATCACCCATCATGGTGATGGTAACACCCCGCAGCGCAAATAACTCAGGATAGTTTTCCAGCTCTTTGTCGGGAAGGATTTTCAACCAGGCAGCAAGTAAATTGATTCGTCCGCTGTGGAATAAGGAACTGCTGGCCTGGATTATCAGCTTGGCAGTAGCATTTGGATCATCCAAACGCCGAACTACATCATAAGCTTTTTCCCAGTCAGAGTCATTTATATAGACAGTTAAAAGCCTGTGCAGAAGTTGTTTTTCTTCTTCTGGGTTCTCAAGCCTGGAACGGTATTGCAGAAAATCGCAGAAGAGATGATGATATCGCAGCCAAGTGCTGTCATCTTCAACTGGAAGAACAAACAGGTTCTTTTTTAGTACCTGGGAGATAATTTCTGCCCACTTAGTTCCTTTTGGGGGTTTTCCTAAAACCAACTTGCAGAGCTCAGCATTGAACACTTCCAGGTGTGATGACTTGAGTAGAAAATCCTGGATCAGGGGAGTTTGCTGATCAAGAACCTGTTCGGCTAGGAAATCAAAGATTCCCACTCCGGAGACTTTCGCAGTCCTGGTGTGAATTGTCAAATTGTTTAGGTTGGTTTCAGCAGAAAGCAGCAATCCGGTGATCCAACCTTCAGTTTCCTTCGCAAGAACTTGAGATTCTTGGTCTGAAATGTGTTGTCGGTAATTTTTTTCAAGAAGGGATTTGATCTCTTCGGGTTGAAAGGCCAGGTCTTCATATCCCAGGCCTCTTAGTAGAGACCGGCTGACCATCAAAGCCAGGTCTGGAAGGTTGAACAAAGTTCGAGAAGAAAGGATTAAATGACAATTTTCGTCCATTTCTTGCCCAAGACGGCTTATGAAGCGGTTTATTTGTTGATTGTCATCAACCAGGTGGTAGTCGTCAAGAATTATGGCAAAGTGTTCCCGAATGTTATCGTACATGTCATTAACCAATGTCCGTATCAGCTGATCCAAATCCAAGGCTAAAGAAGAGGTATTGTCTAACAGAGAAAGTGTGCGGGAACCAAAATCAGGAAAATTCAAGTTTATGGATTTAATTAGATGGGTTAGAAAGCGCTGGAGATCTTGATCGAGTGAATCAAGGGTTAACCAGGAGACTGGATACTTTGCCTGATGAGCCAGGTCAATCAATAAAGAAGTTTTCCCGTACCCTGCCGGCGCGGAGACCAACGTAAATCGGTAATCAAGCACATCGTCCAGCATTTCCAGGAGGCGGTGTCTGCTTATCAGGTCCGGCCGTCGGCGGGGTAAAAGGATTTTTGTGCGGGTAACAGTTACGCTCATTTGTAGCTGACACTAAAGATAGGGGAAAATTAATCTAAATTACTATATTTATTATAGAGCAAAAATAATAAGGAAGAT
The DNA here is from genome assembly GCA_964532455.1 of uncultured Anaerolineales bacterium. Taxonomy (GTDB): domain Bacteria; phylum Chloroflexota; class Anaerolineae; order Anaerolineales; family UBA11858; genus B10-G9. The sequence continues at coordinate 875 of CAZHHT010000012.1, read as the reverse complement.
ACTATACATCAATAATTCGACTGTTTGATTAATGAGAAACACAGCTGCATCCTGGGAGAAAAGAATGAATTTACCTCAATCGAGAGATCAGAAAACCATAAAGCGTTTATGGTGGGCTGTATTCTGGGTTTCATTTCCTTTTGGCGTACTGGGATTTTTGCTGCCGATTTATGGAAGACAATTAGGCGCAAGCGCCTGGAAATCGGTATACCCTTTTCTGATTTTCCCCTGGTTCCGGCCCTTATCCGGCCTTTCTTGGGGTGGGCATTGGACCGCTGGGGAAAGAGGCCGTTCCTGTTATTTGGTCTCTCCGGTTACCTGCTGGCCACTCTGGTATTTGCTTATTTGACAGCCGCCTTGATCTGTTCCTTCCTCCCGTCCAGAATGGGCAAAATCGCTGATCGATGAGGTCGCAAGGGACTAATTACGACAGGATTACTGATAGGTTCCGCAGCATCGCTTTTGATTCCTCATCTTAGTAATGTTATCGCATTGGCAGCTCTTTGGTGTCTAGAAACAATTGGATACATGGTATCCAATCCTGCATAGCGGGCGTTTGAAGCTGATATTGCGGGAAAGGGCATTAGCTATGGCATGTACACCTTTTAGTTTTTTCTGGGGGCAGCTTTAGGCCCCCTGGCAGGAGGCTGGCTGTAGGATAATATTGGTCACGCCATGTCGTTTTATCTCAACACAGCCGTGTTATTTCTGGGATCTATTCTAGTCGGATTGGTGCTGCGTGAACCGAAAAAGCAGCCGATAGAAACATATGTAAAATTCTATCATTTGTCCGAAGGGGAAATTCCCCTTTAATATCCACCCTTCCCCTTGATATATTTTGTTATACTAAAAAAGAACAAGCGTTCTGTTTATTG